>JBCBOC010000561.1:0-3446 GCA_039821475.1 Cyanobacteria bacterium J06632_22
CTGGATGCCATCAATCGTCAGCGGGCTAAGGGGCAATTCCTCTAGCTCATCTTCGGCGGGCACCGTTGCCATACTGAAATCGGTGACCGCTAGGGCTTCGACGAGCTCGTCATCTTCGGTAAAGACAATGGCATCGGGACTAATGGCCAGATCCGTGCCGAGGTAAACTTCCCTAAGAACAACTTTCTCGTTCTCGTCTTCGCTCAGATCGAATAGAACAATGGTTTCGTCAGGACCGCCCAGTTCTTGCCAGTTGGTGATTTCGCCACTGTAAACAGCTTTGATTTGTTCTGCGGTAATATCGGTGACGCCCGTGACACTGTCATGCACGACAACGACCATAGGCGTTTCCACCATGGGCAGGTAGGACAGCTCCCCATTAAGGTCGGCCTCGGTCAGCTTGCGGCTCACGCCACCAATGTCAAGCTCATCGGCTTTGACCCCTTCAATCCCTCCGCTGGTTTGACTTGAGGGGGCAAATTCAAACTCCGCTGCGCCCGTCTGACCGTAAGCTTCGGCCAGTACCTCGATCATCTCGTAGGCCTCAGAGGAACCGCCGACTGTCAGGGTTGTCACTGTTGCATCGGTGCTAGCAGTATTGTCGACGGAGCAGCTGCCCAAGGTGCTAAGCAGCAGGGCGCTGGCTAGATATCCAGTTCTCTTTAAAGACATGAAAGACATTTTTCTTAAGGGCGTTGTTCGAAGTGAGATCAAGACTCAGGGCTGTTCCGTACTTTTGCCTGAGGGGTGCCGTACCGTATGCGTGACATCACTGGACTGTAGGATGCAACACAGGTGGGATTACCCTGAGGGAAAGCGTGGTGCAGGCTGTTGAAATAGCCAAAAATCGTCGAAATACCGGGTGATATATCAAATATTCCCAGTTGTAGAGCAGGACACACAGCCCAGCCGCAGCCTTACGGAATCGCCTCGTGTGGTCAGAATCCACCCGTGGGCAAGTCACGTATGGCGGCTGTCACTTTGCTTGAGCCGCTGCGTTTGCCTATCCCTTAAGCGCAGTGCGGTAACCCGGCCCAACCGTTTCGCAGTTTGCCACGGGGCTTCGTCGGGGGCATGGGACCGGGATAAACTGGCGCGCGGTAGACTGTAGTGAGCCGTCTCTCAGTGCTATCCATGGCCCTTGTGACCGTTCGCAATCTCAAAAAAGACTTTGGTATAAAAGAAATTTTACGGGATGCGACCTTTAGCGTTGACGAGACGGATCGGGTTGGCCTGATCGGCACCAATGGCTCGGGTAAGTCGACGCTGCTTAAGATGCTGGCGGGTTCAGAGCCCCACGATGGCGGCGAGCTGTGGCGCAATGCCGGGGCTAAAATCGTTTACCTGCCCCAGCAGCCCGACCTGGACGAGAGTCGCACCGTGCTGGAGCAGGTGTTCGCCGATGCAGGCGAGCAGATGAATCTGATTCGATCCTACGAGTCGATTTCGGCGCAGTTGGCGGCCGGGACGGGGGATAGCGATACGCTGATGGCACAGCTTTCTCGTGTTTCCCAGCAAATTGAGGCGGCAAATGCCTGGGATCTAGAGACTAAGGCCAAGACCGTTTTGAGTAAGCTCGGCATTCAGGATGTCAATGCTCAGATTGAGACGCTGTCTGGGGGGTATCGTAAGCGGATTGCGATCGCAACGGCGCTGCTCTCAGAACCAGACCTGCTGCTGATGGACGAGCCCACCAACCACCTGGATGCGCTGTCGGTGGAGTGGCTGCAAAGCTACCTGCGGCGCTATAGCGGGGCGTTGCTGTTGATTACCCACGATCGCTACTTCCTCGACCAGGTGACCAACCGCATTATCGAAATTGACCGCGGTGACCTGTACACCTACAGCGGTAACTATGCTTACTTCCTAGAGAAAAAGGCCGTTGCCGAGGACGCCGCCGAAAGCAGCCAGAAAAAACACGCGGGCGTGCTACGTCGAGAACTCAAATGGCTGCAGCGGGGCGCTAAGGCCCGCAGTACCAAACAAAAGGCCCGCATCGACCGGATCCGAGAGATGCAGGCCCAGGAGTTTAAACAGGCCCAGGGCAAAGTCGATATCACGACCGTGGGTCGCCGCATTGGCAAAAAGGTGATCGAGCTCGACCAGGTGACCAAGGGGTATGACGGCCGCACGCTGATCAAAGACTTCACCTACATCTTTAACCCAGAAGACCGCGTCGGCATCATCGGCCCCAACGGTGTGGGCAAATCCACCCTAATGAACCTGATCACCGCCCAGGAGAGCCCCGACAGCGGCACCGTAGAAGTGGGTGCCACCATCCACATCGGTTACTTTGACCAGTATTCGGAAGACGTGGCCATCAATGAAAACCAGCGGGTGATAGAATACCTCAAAAATGTGGCCGAGCTGGTCAAAACCGTAGACGGCAGCGTGATTACGGCCTCTCAAATGCTGGAGCGATTTTTATTCCCACCCAACCAGCAGTATGCGCCGATCCATAAGCTGTCGGGCGGCGAAAAGCGGCGTCTGTTTTTGCTGCGGGTACTCATGCAGGCCCCCAATGTGCTGATTCTCGACGAGCCCACCAACGATTTGGACGTGCAGACGCTGGCCGTCCTAGAAGAGTACCTAGAAGACTTCAACGGCTGTGTCATTGTGGTGTCCCACGATCGCTACTTTCTAGACCGGACGGTGGATAAGATTTTTGCCTTCGAGGGGAAGGGGCTCATCCGTGACTATCCTGGGAACTACTCGGTTTACCTCGAAAAGGTTGAACAGGGGAAGGCCGCCGACGCTGCAGCGGAACCTCCATCAACCGCCAACCCGTCGGCATCCACCAAGCCAGCTGCCAGCAAACCCGCAGGCAGCAAGCCCAAAAAGCTGTCCTACAAAGAGAAACGAGAATACGAGGCGCTCGAAGAACAAATTCCGACGCTGGAGGCAGAAAAAGAGACCTTAGAAAAGCAGCTTTACAACGACCCACCCAGTGACTACGGCGAAATGCAGGCCCTCTCCCAGCGCCTGGCAGATCTCGATACTCAAATAGAGGCTTCGACCGAGCGGTGGTTGGAACTGGCCGAGCGAGCCGCCTAATCATCTCCCAGTTTGGGAAACTGGGTGTTGGTAGAGACAGCGAAATAGCGATTAGCGAGGTAGTGAAATAGAGCGCTGGCCACTTTGCGTCTAAGAAAATGGCCCAATAGGCCTATTTTCTTCCAGGGTTAACCCAGCGCACCGTGTTGGGCCAAGCGCTTAGGACATTTCTGGCGCTCAAGTGCCTATTACTGGAGCCCAGTGGCACGCCGTCGCGCACAAAGCTTTGTAGCGACGGCTATAGTGTCAGGGCTTTGACTACGCAGGGCAGCCGCATGAGCCTTGCGCTACTCTCTCGGCACTATGCGCTCGTCTCTGCCCGCTTCATGCTGTCGCGCTAAACCGCTTGCTACAGGCACTGTTGCAAGCGGTTTAGCGCGACAGCATGAAGC
>JBCBOC010000655.1:0-2904 GCA_039821475.1 Cyanobacteria bacterium J06632_22
ATCGTCTTCGCCATATATCGTCAAATACCGAGTCCGACTGCTCCAATAGCACAAGATAAAGTGTTTCTGCTGACTTGTCCTAACAGATTTGGCGGCCACGATAGGGCTCAGCATGTTATCTAGGAGAGGCCTAAAGCCCCAGGGGCTATAGGTGCCCACAATCAAGCCCAAACAATTGGGTCGGTTGCTGCAGAAATTTCAGCGGCTATTTATCGGATACTGAAAACAATTTGTAGCGTCTGCTACCGAAAAGAACAAGCGCCAACACAAATATGTTCGCGCTTATAGCCGTCGCCACAAAGGCCCTTGCTTGGGGTTTGTGCGCGACGGCGATCCACTGGGTTCCAATATCAGGCACTGGCGCGCCAGAATTGTCCTCAACAAAGTGGCGGGCGCTATAGTCCAGTCGGGACAGGCGTTAGGCTAAATTGCCGTCAGTGAGAAGCGCCCAGCGCCCCAACCCTAGCGACTGAGTTAAGACTGCCAAGTCATGGCATGTCTCACAAAGTGACGTTTTCCATGGCGTAAAAGCTGGGCAGCGCCACAGGTCCAGTAAGGTGCAAGTTGATGCGCAATTGAAACTTGCTGGCGTTAGCTACCCAGAGCCTTTTCAGATAAACTGTATCGACCGCCTCGGCCACGCGTCCATTCACCGGTACGAGCACCAGCTGACAAAATATTGGACACGCGGTTGCGTGCCTTCAGAAAGGTGGTTTTGGGAATGTCACTTTTGAAGATGACCTCCATCACATCGGCGATCTTAAAGGCCTGATTTGGTTGAGCTTTAAGGATGTTAGCAACAACATCTGGTAGGGGCGTCTTTTTAAACGGTTCTTGGATATAGCGTGACCAGTTAGGCGCCTTGCCGCTCCGGGGCTTTCGGGTAGCCTTAGCCGGGCTAGGAGTACTCTCTGGCTGGGCTTTTGGTTTACGGCCAGGTTTACGACCGCGCTTGGATGTCGATTTTGTCGCAGGGGCTGTGACTTTTTGAGTGTCAGCCTTGGGACGAGTTTTTTTGACAGGTGCTATGGCGCTTTCTGGGGCTGCCTCAGGTTCTGGTGGCGTTGCGGTTACCGTGACTTCTTTAACGGCAGCTGCGCCGTTACTGCTAGCTGGCATTTCAAACATCTCGATGACAGTCTGTAGCCCCTTTCTCTGTTCCTGTATAGCGATTAGCTGGGTGGCAAGATCGCTTTCCTGGCCGGATAACTGCGTTACGGCTGTTTGAAGCTGCGAGAGAACTGCCTCACTCATACCCATAAAACCTCATGATTGTTGGTGAAAACTTTAGCTGCTGTCATCGATCGAGACCGACCCTAATCGCCCAACGTATCATCTAAACAGTGTGCAACAGTGCTCGACAGCATGAGCAACTATTGCGATACGACCATCAGGGAAATGGGCCAGATTATCTCGCCGGGTACTCAGCGAAATTCCCCAAATACAATGGGCAGCAGCCCTTTTCCTTCCGGATATAATGGCTACTTTATGTCTAAAAAGTTGATCGTCGCCCAGCGCTAAGCGTAGAGAACGAGTCACGTTGCTGGCGTATCTACTTGAGCCTCAGATCAATCTTCTAAGATTAGAGTCTTCTGAAAAAGAATATCCCTTTAGATGAGTAATCTAGCCCAATCTATCGTTTTGAGGCCCAATAATTAGACCTTAGCCATCTCCAGAGCTGCCATTTTCCCTGAAGAAAGCGGCAGTTTTCAAGCTAGATATGGTCTGATCCCAAGGATAGAAATACGGCTTAGGCCACTGTGGTCAGTACCCACCTCAATGACATTGCAGCCTTGTCCTAACGGAGCCAACTGCTGAGGCTATTTCACTTAAGATATAACACTCATTCAACAATTTTTGATGTTCTCAGGATACCCGAGCCAGACAAATTGTCGTCTTTAAACATAATCGCGCTATCACCTCAGCAAAATGGCTGAGGTGACGGAATGTCATGAAAGGGATAAACCGCTTAGACGTGCAGAGAGTGTTCTGTCGCAATCACCAGAGCCGTTATATCGGAATTGTCGCCCGATGCTCTGACCTGCTTTCCGTGCCTTTAGCCGAATTGCGGCCCATTGCCGGGAGGGACATCTTGCCACCGACCGGGGCCAACAGCTCTAATGGCCTCGGTGAGGGAGATTGCACCGGTATATAGAGCTTTTCCAACAATGGCGCCTGTGACGCCAGCAGGGACTAGACTCAGCAAACTGAGTAAATCGCGAACAGAACTCACGCCCCCTGAGGCGACAACAGGGATGTCAATATGGTGGGCCAGTTCCTTTAATGCCGGGAGATTAGGGCCTTGGAGAGTGCCATCGCGGTGAATATCGGTATAGATAATGGCAGCAGCGCCACGTTCGCCCATCTGCTGAGCAAGGGTTGTCGCCTCAACTTCGGAGGTCTCAAGCCAGCCACGGGTGGCAACTTTGCCATTCCGGGCATCGATGCCGACAATAATTTGACCGGGAAAGCTTTGGCTAAGCTCGCTCACTAAGTCGGGGTTCTCAACGGCAGCCGTACCTAGAATGGCAAACTGCACCCCCAAGTCAAATAGCCCTTCAACGCGATCGCGATCGCGTAGGCCACCACCAACTTGGATAGGAACGTCCACCGATGTCACAATTGCTTTAATGGCAGCCCAATTTTTGGGAGTGCCAGCCTTAGCGCCGTCTAGATCGACCAAGTGGAGACGCGTGGCGCCGGCCGCTACCCACTGTTGCGCAACGGCAACCGGGTCGGTGTTAAAAACCTCCGACTGGTCATAATCCCCTTGGTACAGCCGAACACACTGGCCGTCGAGTAAATCAATTGCGGGGATAACATCCATGGCGCTAACGTCTGGGACTCAACAACAGCCGTATTTTACCGTGTGGTGGTCTGGCGATGGTCAGTCACGGGGATCTC
>JBCBOC010000377.1:0-4751 GCA_039821475.1 Cyanobacteria bacterium J06632_22
GAGGCCCCCAACGGCACCAGCGGCAACGTCACCCTAACGGCCGCTGGAGACATTACCACCGGAGACATTGTTGCCGAAGGGCTCGTCAGCGGCGATATTGACCTGTTTAGCCTAGAGGGTGAGATTGATACGGGCGATATTTTTGGCTACTCTGACGGGTTTGAGCCCAGCAGCGATACCGCTAGGCCCACCCTAAACACACTTAACTTTAGCCGAGCAACCCTTTCTGCTAACGCCGCCGATGCCGCCGTTGTAGAGCTAGAGACCGAGCGCACCCAGGCCTTTTCCGACTACTTTGATACCGACCTCCAGGCCCAGACCCTATCCCCCGCAGAAATTCAAACGGTACTGGGCAACGTTGCCCAAGCCACCGGCACGCGCTCGGCCATTGTCTATGTCAATGCGCCTTCAGTAACCGGAGACACGGGGTTAGAGATTATCCTGTTTACCGCAGATAATAATCCCATCCGCCTCAAGACCGACAGCGTCACCCAGCCAGAGCTAGCCCAAACCGTCGACCGGTTTCGGAGAACGCTGGTGAGTTCGGTACGGCAGGGGTCTAGTACCTATCTTCCCCCGGCGCAGCAGCTCTATGACTGGCTAATAGCCCCCATCGAAGCGGAGCTCGGAGAAGGCAAGATCGATAACTTATTGTTCTCTATGGATGCTGGACTGCGGGCCGTGCCCCTAGCCGCCCTGCACGATGGCGAACAGTTTTTAATCGAAAAGTACAGCCTGGGGACCGTACCTGCCATTGGCCTAATGCGCACGGACTATAAATCCCTAGAAAATGCCCAAATGTTGGCCATGGGTGTCAGCGAGTTTGAGCAAATGAGCCCTCTACCCGCAGTCCCCGCCGAGATTAAAACCATTACTGAGCTGTGGGACGGTGCCGGATTTCTAAATGAAGAATTTACGCGACAAAATCTGATTTCCCAGCGGCAGCAAACGCCCTACGAGATTTTGCATTTGGCTACCCATGCAGAGTTTAAGGCGGGCACCGCAGAAGAGTCTTTTATTCAGCTGTGGGACGATCGGCTACGGCTCAGCGAAGTGGACGACCTAGGGTGGAAAAACCCTGCCGTGGAGCTATTGGTGCTCTCGGCCTGTCAGACGGCGGTGGGCAGCCTGGAAGCAGAAATGGGCTTTGCGGGGTTATCGATTGCTAGCGGTGTGCGCACGTCGGTGGCGAGCCTGTGGTCCGTTGACGATGCGGGCACCCTGGCGCTCATGACCAACTTTTACGGCCAGCTGCAAAGCGCCGAGGTTAAGTCGGAGGCGTTGCGCCAGGCCCAGCTCGCCATGCTTCGCGGAGATATGCAAATTGAGCAGGGGCAGCTTAGAAATATGAGTACGGCGTCCCAGATTCCGTTGCCGTCAGCGCTGGAGGGTGTGAGTAATTTGTCCCATCCGTTTTATTGGGCCGGGTTTGCGATGGTGGGTAATCCTTGGTAGACGGGGGTTGCTTTAGGTCAACTCTATCCAGATGCGTCGGACCATGACTTTGTTTGCTCATCAGGAGACTGTGCCGCGCAGGTAGCAGAGACTGGTGATCGGGTGTCAAGAAACCGGCCCAGCAAAATCGAAATCGAAGTTGTCTTCACCTACGTTTTTTAACAGAGTCTGCATTACCTTCTGTTGGTTTTCTGTAATACCGCTCCTGTAGTAAGGTCTGCCGCGCCGGCCAAACTGCAGCTCCAGCAGCGTGTCACATTTTGGACCCAGTATTGTTTTGGCTTTTTCAAAGTCCTTATGGGGCTTGAGTCCTAGTCCGGCAGCATAGTTTACGGCACCAAATACGATGGACTGTGCCTGTTGTAGCGTGATGGGTCGCATAATCTCACCGTGGCCTTTTTGTGTGTCTTGAATCAGATGATCAAATTTGGGCTTACTCATGGTCTGCGGTGAAATCGCATCTTTGACGCCGAGACACCAATAGTCCACCAA
Source organism: Cyanobacteria bacterium J06632_22 (assembly GCA_039821475.1). Lineage (GTDB taxonomy): Bacteria > Cyanobacteriota > Cyanobacteriia > Phormidesmidales > Phormidesmidaceae > CAWUKV01. The sequence goes on from JBCBOC010000377.1 coordinate 1,948, forward strand.
GAAGCCACTAAACAGATATTGGCCTGAGTTGGCCCGCGCTAAAAAGATATTAGCCATGCCTGCGCGAAGGTCATACTCTTCAAGATCGGCCGCGTCAGGGTTGTCCCCGTCTGGTTTACTGGGTGAATTGAGTAGCCGGTGTATGGCCCCTTCGTTGATTAGGCATTGTTCTAGTCGGGGCAGGTCAGTTTGGGTATCTCCTAGTTCTGCCAGTCTGTTCTGCTCCATGGACTCTGCATGGGCTCGAATAATGGCTGTGACCTGGACAGGACGCAAACCTAGTTTGCGGGCAATTTGCTTGGGGGACAGGTTCAGACTGCGGAGCCTGACAACTTCTTGGGTTTGCTCGGGGGACATGGCATGCTGCGGTCGTCGACTTGGCTATGGTATCTCGATGGTTTGAGATCGCAGTTAACGATTTATCGCAACCGCTAGGTCAAGGTGCGTCACGAGAATGTTGTTGACTCAGGGCCATGGGCAACGCGCCAATGACGCACCCCACGAGTTACGGTTCGACGCGAATACGTCGGGTCAAAATGGCCATGACTTCGTTGGGTCTGCCGGTGGGCAGCAGCTTGCTCCAGTCGTTGGGTTCGGCGTAGCGTTTTTTGTGCAGGTCTTGAATGGTGAGCCGCACGGCGCTGGGGTTGCCGAACAGTACGTGGCTAACGGTTTCGAAGCAGCCTGTTTCGGTGGGTTGGGGGGCTGGTGCTGGGTTTGCAGCAAAAGCGGTGGACGCGGCGACGTCCAGGATAGAAGTTTGAAGCATTGCGCTGGTCTCCAGATAGGGTAAGAAACCGCCGCACAGAGAAGACGCCAGCAAGGCAGTAAGTCGGGGGCTAATGCCCAAAGCCAATAAAGTCAGCTTACGAGCACCACCGCACCACCTCACCACCCCACCACCTCACCGCCGCGCAGCGGCCACAGACCAGAACGCAAAACTTAGCCGCCCCGCAAAATGTGCATGACGGGACGGCTTGGGGCAAAATATAGCCCATGCCTCCGAACTGCGTTCTCAGTTTGGGGGAGTAGCTCGCGGCGGGTGTTGGCGCACCTGTCGCGAGTGCCAAGTATTGAGTTCTGAACAGACGACTGCGAGGGTGTTGCAGCCATTTGAGCAAAGATAGGCCGATTTTTAGTGGAAGTCAAGCCGAGGCACTTTTGATAGTTTTTAGGTAGATTCAGACCTGATTTTTTCAAAGGAATAGCTTCAGGTTTTAAGCTAGACGAGGTTTAAGTCGTACAGCTTTTATATTCCTTGATAAGGAAATCTATTCCTACGTGACGATTCAAAGAAGTTTGATGAAATTTAACTCAAAATAGTCTGAACTTCGGGGATAACGGAAGAATAATTTTACGTATTTGACTCTTTCCCAAAGGGCTTTGTGTACCAACAAAGCGGTTAAGGGTAAAGGGCTCAGAAATGTGACGCAAAAGTTATTCTTACTCTTATGCCCGTTACCAACTATCACGCCAAGCTATTTGCAAGTGAACTGCTCAGGCGATGCCCTGCTGATAGTATCGAAAGAATCACAGCTGCACTGATGGGATCACAGGTAGATCTTAACCCTCATCAGGTCGATGCTGCATTATTTGCGCTAAGTTCCCCATTGACGCGAGGCGCGATTTTGGCAGACGAAGTCGGGCTTGGAAAAACAGTAGAGGCTGGTATTGTTTTATCTCAGCGGTGGGCAGAACGTAAGCGTAAGATTTTAATTATTTTGCCGTCCAGCTTGCGTAAGCAGTGGTATCAAGAACTACAAGAAAAGTTTTACCTGCCTTCCGAGATTTTAGAGGCCAAGAGCTTTAATCAAAAGATCAAAGACGGCCATCAAAACCCCTTTGAGTTATCTGTGATTGTGATTTGCTCGTATCATTTTGCGCGCAACAAGGCTGATTTTGTCCGGAAGGTTGGCTGGGATCTGGTTGTCATTGACGAAGCCCATCGACTGCGTAACGTGTATAAAACTAGCAACCGGATTGCGCGCCAATTACGGGAGGCCCTAAGTCATGCACCTAAGATTTTGCTGACGGCAACGCCTTTGCAAAATTCGCTACTAGAACTGTATGGGCTTACTAGCTTCATCGATGAACATGCGTTTGGTGATTTGCGCAGCTTCCGCAGTCAGTTTGCTCGCATTACCTCTGAGGAGAACTTTGCAGCCCTGCGACAGCGGCTCCAGCCCATGTGCAAGCGAACGCTTCGACGTCAGGTACTCGAATACATTCGCTACACGGCCCGTCGTGCCCACACGCAAGAATTTACGCCTTCAGAAGAAGAAACCGCCCTGTATGAACTGGTATCTGACTACCTGAGAAAGCCGAATTTACAGGCATTACCTAACAGTCAACGGACATTGATGACGTTGATCTTACGGAAGCTACTTGCCTCGTCGACCTTTGCTATTGCAGGTGCCTTAGAGTCGCTAGCCAACAAACTCAACGCCACCTTAACCGCTGATACAGCCTCTCGATCGGCGGACTCAGACCTGGAAGATATTGCTGAAGACTTCGAACGCTACGAAGAACTGGCTGACGAGTCTGATGAAACTGACGAAGACGATGCTGCTTTGCTGACCGCACAACAGAGAGAAGCCATTCATAACGAAATTAGCGAACTACGACACTTTATTGACTTGGCCGTAGACATTACCGAAAACGAAAAAGGAAAGGCACTACTACAGGCGCTAGAAACCGGCTTTCGGATGACGTCGGATCTGGGCGGAGCAGAGAAAGCAATTATTTTCACTGAGTCGCGTCGAACGCAAGACTACTTGGTTGATTTGCTGTCGCGCAATGGCTAC
>JBCBOC010000556.1:0-3467 GCA_039821475.1 Cyanobacteria bacterium J06632_22
ATGCACATTGCGAATAAACTCCGGGTCCGCCATATTTCGCTGGTCGGTGCCCACCCCAATGTGGCAAGCATCCAGCATTAAAACTAGGCGCTCCGCCCCGCTGTCTCGCATCCAGTTTTCGACGTCAGCGACCGCAACCGCCTGGTTGGCTAGGTCATAGCTCCGCGTATCTTCTGCAATCAAGCGAGGCAGACCATCCCCAGCCCGAGTCCCGTGGCAGGCAAAATACACGAGCAGCAGGTCATTTGGGCCAACGTGTTGAGCAAGCTGTTTGAACTCGTCTTCGATGTTTTTGCGACTTGGAAATCGCGCGGATCGTGCATCGAGCTGGTCGTGCAAACAGACCACCGTATAACCTACCTGCTCTAGCAGCGACTGCAGCGTAGTGACATCATTAACGCAATAGTTCAACGTGCCATACTGCGAGTCTCGATAGTCATTAATGCCGACCAAAAAGGCCCAACGATTCTGGATGGGACCTGTCATAGCAGCAGAAGGGTCATCCGGATTCTCGACAACAAATGCTTTTCTGGCGGTTGAACTAGGGGGCGTCATAGACCCAAGGTTGAGCTTGCTTGCATTCTACTGCATGCATTAGAGGGCTGTCTCCGGCTTTTATTAAGGTTTTTCCCTGTTTTTCAAGGGTCCCGTCAAATCCTGAATCGCCTTGACTACCGACTCTCGGGTGACCTCTGCCCCAAAGCCCCAAGCAATCAACACAAAGTAGTCCCCCAAGGGGCTGGCCCCAAACGTCGGGTTGCCTTCGTACAGCTCCACTAAGCCCGCCCAAGACAGCAGCGTCACGGCAACAATACGGCCGCCCCAGTTAAACCAGTTCAGCCGCCGCTGAGACTGCTGCACTGGCGCAGTCATACTGTCAGCGACCCCAGGCACAGGCTCCACAGGGCTTTCATCCTGCGCGCCTTGCATCGTGTGGCTGCCCCGAGGCACGTTCATCGTCTGCGGGACCTGTTCTGCGACGACCGATTGCACATCCATCGTCACAGCCTGTTGCCAGCTCGCCAGCTCTTCTGCAAAGGCAGGCTCCGCCGAAGGCTGCATCGCTTGTAGCCTGAGCTGTAGTAAACGCCGCTTGCCCTGCCACTCGGGCTTGCGCTCCGCAGGCAGTTGCCGCACCGCATCACCCAGTTGATCGAGCAACGCTTCCGAGGCGCGATAGTCGCTGAGCCATTGGCGCAGTTGGTTTAGCCGCTGGCTCATCTCAGTTGGCGTTTCAAAGGCGCTAGCCGCCTGCTGGTCGATGGCGTCTAGCCCAGCCTGTAGCGTTTGCCCATAGGCAAAGGAAGATATTGTAGCCACCTGCTCGGCAAGCTGTTCACGGTAAGTCAACAGATCAATCCAACTGGTCCTGTTCTTACGCCATCGGGTCCATACGGTTTGGCCCGCTGCCAACTCGTCCGCGGCCGTGCTCCAGTTAGCCCCTTCTAGGGCCGCATCGGCCTCAATCAGGTGGCCTTCGATTTGTTCTTGAAAGCGGTGCCCCAGGTTAGAGAGTTTGGCGTCACTCCGCAACTGTGCCCGCAGCCGCCCCGCCTGCACCACCACCTGATCGCGCGGTTGCCCATGGGTGCGATACCACGACAACCCACTGCCCAACAGCACGCCGACCACCACCATCAGCAGCGGCCCCGGCAGTGGGTCCTTGACCCGAATAACGATAGGCACCACCTGCTGACTGTCATCCGCACGAATGATGAGTGAGCCACTGTACTCCCCACTGGCAGGCAGCTGGCCAATGGTGACAACTGCCGTGGCCGTTTGGTTGGGGTCCAGCGCAGCCTGGGACACATCAATGGCAATATCTCCTGCCAAGACCCGGTCCGACCCATCGGCATTCTCCAGATCTGTGGCTGCTACCGTGAGCGCTTGCACAGCCTCGTCCGTGGCGATGCGGACAGTTTTGGTAATGCGGTCGCCTGCGGTAGACAGGCTAATAGACTGGGGTGCGATGTCAACATCGGCGTAGGCAGGTGCTGTTGACATAGCAGAAAATGCGATCAAACCACCCAAAAAATCTTTGACCCACCAACTTTTAGCGCTCATTCGCATCAACCAGACTCTTCTAAATCTGCCAAAAATGCCAGCATGGCTTCGTAAAACGGCGAAGCCTGACCGCGGCTGCCTGCACTGGTCGCCAATACCGATAGCGTTTCAACCAGCGAGTCACGAGCGGCTGCCACCACTAACTGCAACAGTGCCAATACATCTCCCTGCCCCTGCTGCGCCTGCACCAACGCCTCAATATACGCCTGCCGCTGCTGATTAGAAATCACCACAATGGGAAAGCCTGCCCGCAGCAACAACAGATTCATCAACAGTCGTCCCGTGCGCCCATTGCCATCCCGAAAGGGATGGATGGAGACAAAACGATAGTGGGCCTCAGTCGCATACACCACAGGATGAAGTGTTGAGGCGGCTGTAGTCAACCAGTGAACAAACTCATTCATGAGATCAGACAACAGGTAATGAGCTGGATAGACATGCCCAGTACCCGCCGCTTTAACATCCAACTGTCGATATTGGCCCGCCTCAGACGGTGACAGCTTTCGCACGATAAGGCTATGAATCTGCCGAATCTCCCACTCCCCAATGGGCGTCTCTGTTTGAGCCAAGGCCTCGATATAGTCAATCGCCTCTTTATGTCCGACCACCTCTAAATGTTCGGCCAGCGTCTTACCGCCAACGGTAATGCCCTTTGACAGCACCAGCTCCGTTTCGCTTTGGGTGAGCGTATTACCCTCCATAGCATTAGATGAATAGGTGAAGCGCACGTCATAGCGCTGCTTGAGTTCTGCGACGACTGCCGGGGCCAGGGGACGAAAACTGTCTAACCAGGTTTTAAGCTGATCGACCTGTGCCAGTTGTGCAGTGATATCCATAGAAACGTCAGCCTGTATCCAGGTAGAAACTAGCTCAAAGGCGGACCGATTAGGATGCGCTTTTAGCCACTGCAATAGGTCATCGTACCGGGCACCGGCACAACAGGAATCCGTGGGATGAGTCGTGGTTACAGCTGACATAGGTACATTGTAGCTAGCCCACCTTACCCGCCTTCAAAATGCGAATGCGATTACGTCCCCGCTGCTGGGCCTGGGTCAAGGCATCCTGCGCTTGGGACTGCATCTCTTGGGCGTTGCGGATAGGATGCTCCCGGTCAGCCAGGACACCGCCAATGCTCAGATCTGTTTTGACGGTTATAGGGGCCTGCGGAGCATTCTCAACAGATAAGGGCGCTTCCGTAATGGCGGCCTGCAGCGTTTCGGCATATTGACTCACCGCTTTCATATCCAAGCCCGTCAGCGTACAAATAAATTTGCCATTGTCCTGGTTGTACACCCAACTATCGACCGTAGTGTTGTTTTGAATTTGGGTGGCAATCGCCCGCCAGAGACCAGCAGCATTCTCTAGTCGGCTCTCCTCAGGTAGCTCTGCCTGCAGCAACAGCA
>JBCBOC010000702.1:0-2596 GCA_039821475.1 Cyanobacteria bacterium J06632_22
GCCAGCTGAGCTGTCCGAAGGTGCGCTCAGACAAACGCTGTCGCAGCCCAGCCTGAATCTGCAACTCGTTGTAGTTAACCTGATTAAGCTGGCCGTAGCGCACTAAATTGCCTTCAATCCCAGCAATTAGCGTTGTCCCATCGGCCACCGAGGGAAAGGCATACAGTCCCAGTCCCACCCGGTAGACCTGCTCTCCCTCGGGCTCCAGAGCCCGGAATAAATTGGTATTACCAAAGGCCCCTGCCCGGGCCGTGACATATATACTCCGCGGCTGGGCAGGCAGGGGCTCTGGTGGCAGTTCATCGATTTCACGAATGCGAATCACCCCTAGTTCTGGATCAGCCCCAACGGGACGCTCCCGCAGGCGCAAAATACCCAACTCATCGTCAGCAGCCTCAGATTCATTTTCATCCTCATCATCTGACTCAGCATCCAGGTCAGGGGGCGCCTCATTCGCTGAACCATCGCTAAACTGCTGGGCTACGGGCATCAACGAACGGACCTGAGTGGCGCCTGGCAGCACGGCAGCTCGCTCCAAACCTGTCAACGGTTGTGCCACGTCCTGAGCCAACACCGCCCCCAGAGCCCCGTCCAGACCCGACAGCTCGGCAGTTCTTGCGGATGCGAGAGGTCGTCTCGACGGGGTTAAATCCGTTGACCACAGCCTTAAAGACGGCAACGCCAGACTCGCCGACTTCGCAGCCCGCAACTTCGAAGTCGGCGAGTCTGGCATCGGCGCGTTTAGAGACGGCGCGTTTAGAGGCTGGGACCGCGCCGATGACGCAATAGCTGGATCCACCCCAGCTGCGATCGCAGCTGAAATTGCAAGGAGCAATGCTAACCGGTTGTATCTACCGTATTCTGTCAACGTTTCGATGCCTCTGACATAGAGTGCTCCAATACTGCAACGTGATGATTGTCGCTACCCAGGACAGTTGGGACGATCAAGGGTGCCGTGTTGGGGCCAAGTAGCCCGCCGTCACACGCATCCCAGCAACAACCCGCCACTCCGGTTGAGCCCGATTAGCCGTCAGCGTCCTGACACTGCAACAGGCTTCAGCAAATGTGCGCAGGTTCCCCCCTCATATCCCTCAAATCGTTCTTAAATTTGAAGAAGATTTCAGCGACTATTCGAAGATAATGTTAAAACTATGAGTAGATATACGACAATGTTGCATCTCCCGTAGAATTTTCTACTTGTTTTTACGGAGAGGTATTGGCTTTCATGGTTATCGTTATTGCCCCGATTGAGTTCGGTGTGTCCTTAAGACGGTTCGGGCATAGATGCACTTTGATTCCTTAGGCGATAGCTGGGTTCAGCGCTAGCTGTCCACACCCACCGCCTACATCGCTTGTTTATGCCATTACAGCTCAAGCCGCAGCTGTATCTTCGTTCGTTCCTAAAGCATCTATCTTTCAGCCAAAGTGATTTGACCTATGGGCTTTCTTGCTGCGACTGTTGAGCGTACATCCGCTGGGCACAATCCGGTTGGGCACGATCCGGTTCAGCCCAAGACCACTCCAACGAAGCGTCCTCTGAAGCACTGGTCAACGCTGTTGGGTGCCCTATTGATCCTGGGCTTTCCCCAAAGTGCTTGGGCTCAAACCGCCCTAACCTGGGCCAGGGTCGAACTGTTACGCAACCGCGTCCAGCTTATTCCCAATGGTCGGAGCGCTCGAGCCGCCCAGATTACCGATATTTTGGGCATTGGTGATGCGTTACGAACAGCGCGAGCATCCCGAGCCGAATTGCGGTTTAACGATGGTTCTTTGGCTCGCATCGGTGAACGGGCCACGTTCCGGTTCACGCCCAATACGCGTAATTTTCAGCTTTCTAACGGCACTGTTCTCCTGCTTATTCCACCGGGACGAGGGCGCACCACCATTCAGACGCCCAATGCTGTAACCGGCATTCAGGGTTCAGCGCTGTTTGTTCGCTTTATTCAAGAGACCGATACCACCATTATTGGGGCACTCACCAACAACGCACGAGGACCGATGGTCGCGTATACCGCTAGCGGTTCCCAAGAGCAACCTCTCTACGCAGGGCAAATGGTGGTCATTGAAGGGGACCGCATCACCCGCATGTTTGATTTTGACATCGCTGAGTTCTATCGCACTAGCGGTCTTATGGAAGACCTTGACGCAGAAAGCGTCGAGGGCGTCTATGAAGAGATGATGGATGCCCTCGAACAGCAGCAGGAACTCGAAGGCGAGGATCTACAGGAAAACCCTAGCTTCATTACGCCCCCCGTAATTGGCACGGATCCAACTTTTCCGGGCCAGTCGACGGATCTTGCGGCGGTTCCCGCGTTCGAAAATTCACCTGCGGACCGCTTCCATCAGGTTGTTACAGCTCGGCAACGACCGTCATCCCGCTATTCCCAAGCAACAGCAGACACAGCACCGCCAGTAGCCTCCGTCAACGCCACAGGACAGGCCCACCAGGTTACAGCCACTCGTCAGCAACCCAACGGCAGTGGTGTTGTGGCCACAACGGTAGCGACGGGGACGGTAGCGACGGGGGGTGCTGTGTCTGCTGTTGCTTGGGAATAGCGGGATGACGGTCGTTGCCGAGCTGTAACAACCTGATGGA
>JBCBOC010000143.1:0-7662 GCA_039821475.1 Cyanobacteria bacterium J06632_22
GAAAACGCAGAATTATGTATTCAAACTACTGATTAAATTTTGATACTCCACGACAATACCCGTATTTTCCCCGACGCAAAAGTACCTGAAATAAGCACTTTTTGAAAAATCAAAAAAAATTTCTGAAAATGTTGCCGGAGTGCATCAAATTGGGTTGAATGATTGATGTAGGTAAAAATTCTATACAGAAACCCACCCTCTATACAGAACCCGCTGACGCGTCCCTTGGGGCGCGTCAGCTTAATTTTTGGGCTAGCATTTTTATCAGATTAATTACTGGCCACTCGATTGCGACTGGGATCGCCTAATCGATAATCTCCCTGGTTAAACTTGACAGTGGCGGTCAGTTCAGCCGGGATTTCTGGGGCTTTTCCCCATTGTTGTTCTAAGGCATTAAGCAGCTGGTCTTGACGATTTCGAAACGTTTGCAGCCCAGAACCGTAGTTCACCACGGCAAACCACACCACGCCTTTTTTGTCCGTTGGAAATGCGCCAGCGAGGGCACTCACCACAGCTAGGCTGCCGGTTTTTACAGTGGCGTTGACCGGCATGCGGCGATCTGAAAGCGTGCCGCCGTCAGTACCGTAAACCGGAAAAACGTCAGCCACGTTAAAGCCGCTGGCTTGGAGCTGCGTTTGAATGGTTTGTAGCATTTTGACCACGGCCTGGGCAGAGAGTTGATTGTCCTCTCCTAGGCCCGAGCCATTGATAATGCTGATTTCTCCTGGGGGAACCCCTGCGCTGTTCTGGGCAATTCGCATGACTTCTGCAGGCCCCCCCGCCGTATTCGCCACCATCTCTGACATGACATTGTTGCTGTAAATGTTCATGGCCTTGAGAATGGCCACCATGGGCAGTGATTGGTGATTCACCAGCCAAGTAGAGGCTTGGTTGCGTAGGTCAGGGGGGCCGACCTGAACAGCGCCATCGATTTGAATTTTAGGTTTTGGCGTTCCTGGCGGCAGCGTCCGATATTGCTTTTCAACGGCTGAGCCCCAGGTGTTGGCATTGAGGGCCTGCTTCAGCAAACTCCCCGAGGTGGCTGGATCAATTTTGTAGTTCATAACAAAGCCATCGGAGACAATCAGGTTACCCGTCACGCGCTGGATACCCATTTGCTGGAGGGTATTGCCTAGGGCGATTGCTTCTTCCCACACAAACAATGGGTCATTGCCGCCCTGAATCACCAAGTCTCCGTCAACGATGCCGTTAGCGTAGGTCCCATTGATGCCCACGTAGGTTTGAAACTGGTGCGCGACACCGTACTTCTCCAGGGCTGCCAGTGTGGTCGCAACCTTGGTCAAGGATGCGGCTGGCAGGCGCCGGTCTGCCTGATGCTGGGCAATGGGATAGCGATTCGCTTCGATGAGAACGCCCTGAAAACCACTGTTGAAGCCAGTCTGCTCTAGCCCATTCACGTATTGACTGAGAATTACTTCAGCTTGGGGGTCTGCCGTCAGTTGCTGTACCAACCAAGGCGATTGCCACTGAGGCGATAGGTTGACGGAGGCAAGGTCAATGCGCTCAACTTCCTGAAGCGCTACGGGCAAGAACGGCAGTTGTAGGACGGCAAGGGACAGCCACAGCAGGGATTGCATCGCTTTTCGAGGGGCGTCAGCCAACAGAGGTCATGGTTCTCGCTAAAGATACACTATGCCTATGGCAGTCGTCGGGGTGGTCGCCCCATGCGACGGCGGTGCGGGCCTCTGAGAGCAGGACGGTTCGCTGCGAGACCTGTCTTTCGCAACGCGAGGAATACAGCATAAAGCCTGCGTTCAATTTCGTGTAGACCATTCAGTAGCAAGGATTTCAGAAAGAAAATAATGGCAAAACCGGACCAGAATCAGGTGCTCAGGCAGCTGCCCATTGTTGTCGGGACCCTCGGGGGCACGCTATTGATGGTCAACCGATTACTGACACCCGCCTTGACGGACTCCCAGTCTCGCGGCGATGCGTTGGGGGTTATCCTCAGCGCGGTACTGATTCTCACCGGGCTGCTGTGGCAGCAGGCACAACCTAAGCGTCCGGACTCGGTGGTGCTGACGGGCGAAGAAGGCTTTGAACTGGACGACACGCTGGCGGACGACATCAAAACGGAACTGGCTTGGGCGTCGCATCTGCTATTGACGAATACGGCAACTCGCACGATGGTGGCCTATGCCAACGGAAAAGTGCTGATGCGACGCGGCATTTTGGCTCCTAAGGCCGAGGTCACGGCAGGCCCGATTCTGAAACGGGCACTCGAAAAGCAAAAGCCGGTTTACCTGGTGAGCTTAAAGCTCTATCCAGGGCGATTGGAGTTTGACTACCTGCCTGAGAATACTCAAGGGGTTATCTGTCAGCCGATGGGGTCCAGTGGCGTGCTCATTTTGGGCGCTAATGCACCTCGTAGCTACACCAAGCAGGATGAGATCTGGATTGAGGGCATTGCCGATAAGTTAGGTGCTCGCCTCGATACGGCGCCTCAGACAGCGTAGAAACCGTCCTCTCTGCCGAGCTGATCTGGAATCTGTTCTGCCTTTGTGAAGATATTGATGGAACTTGTTTCAGGTGGGCATCCTTAGGTGACGGCACAGGATCCGTCACAGCTTTATTGTGTTTACGCACACGAACCGTTCAATTTTTAGGAGTAACTGAATATGACATCTTCTGGTAGTCCTGCAGGCGCTGATAAGAAGCTGGTCTGCGGCATCTGCGGTATTTTGATTGGCGCTCTGGGCGTCCATAAGTTTATTTTGGGTTACACCACAGAGGGGCTGATCATGGCCCTAGTCAGCGTCCTCACTTGCGGCTTTGCGGCTCCAATTATGGGCATCATCGGCTTGGTTGAAGGCATTATGTACTTGACCAAGACTGATGAAGAGTTTGTTTCGACTTACGTTAACGCTAAGAAAGGATGGTTCTAAGCCGCACGGGAGCGTATTTGCGGTGGGGGCTACTGGGATTTCTGGTGGTTCCTGCTGCGGTCTTAGGGTTACGGTTGCTGGGGCATGATCTGATGCTGTGGAGCTGCCCGCTCAAGGCCCTGACAGGCATTCCCTGCCCCACCTGGGGAATGACTCGATCTGTGGTTGCGATCGCAACGCTCCACCCCCATCAATCTATTCAGCACCATCTCTTCGGCCCCTTGGTACTCATGGGCACCGCGCTATTCCTAGCGATTCTGGTAACAGAACTCTACACCCGCCAATCCTCAAACGTTTGGTCCAGCCTGAGACGCGTTGAGGTCTGGTTCCCAGCCCTACTGGCTATCTTTGCTTACCACGGCTATCGACTGGGTGAACTGTGGATTGCAGGAACCCTCCAGACTGACTTTCACCTTTCGCCTCTGGGCCATTGGGTCCACGCTGTTCTATGAAGTCCCTCTTGCGTAATTTGCCTGCTAAAACCGGCTTTGCCCTAATAGGCTTGGGTTACTTTCAGGTGTTTTCTCACCTTGATGTGAGCCCACTTTTCAGAAACTACCTGCTGATTATGCCGCTACAGGTGGGTGCCCTAGGCTACGTAGCCTACTACTACTGGCAACGACGCAACGCAATTCGTCAGGCTACGATCCGCCGATAGTCGCTGTGGGCCAGCGTTGAATTGATAGTAAACTCGGGCTTATTGCGTATTGAACCCCCATGGTGCCCGATAGCCTGACCCCGCCAAAGCGTGGATTCTTGCCACCCCTGACGATATCCACCGGCCTGATGTACGTGGGGATTGTAATCACGCTGTTTTTCATTCTGACAGCGCTGTTTGCACCGCTGATGCAAAGCTGGGGCTGGCTACGCGACCCGACGATAACGCTGTCCAATCCGGTGCATGAGCCACCGGGGGCAGAGTACTGGTTTGGCACCAGTCGCCAGGGCTATGACATTTTTTCAAGAACGCTGTTTGGGGCACGCGCCGCCTGGCAAGTGGTGCTGCTCGCCACGGCACTGAGCGTGTCGATTGGGGTGCCACTGGGCATGGTGAGCGGCTACCTGGGCGGCAAGCTCGACCGGGCGTTGCTGTTTTTCATGGATACCATCTACACGCTGCCAGGGCTACTGCTGTCGGTGACCCTAGCGTTTATTGTGGGGCGCGGGGTGGTCAACGCGGCCGTGGCGTTAAGCATTGCCTACGTTCCTCAGTATTACCGGGTGGTGCGCAACCATACGGTGAGCATTAAAACAGAACTGTTTGTGGAGGCCGCCCAGGCCATGGGCGCCTCTACTTGGGCTGTACTCTCTCGATATCTATTTCTCAACGTGGTGCAGAGCGTGCCCGTACTATTTACGCTGAATGCAGCGGATGCCGTGCTGATTTTGGGCGGACTGGGATTCTTGGGACTGGGCCTGCCCGATGAGGTACCGGAGTGGGGCGCGTCGGTACGGCAGGCGCTGGATGCATTGCCGACGGGCATTTGGTGGACGGCGCTGTTCCCTGGGTTGGCAATCACCACCATGGTTACCGGGCTCTCGCTGATTGGCGAAGGCTTGAACGATCTGCTTAATCCGCTACTGCGGAGAGAAGGTCGGTCACCAGGCGATGTGATTGCTAGGGACGGGTAATGTTGGAGCACGACCTCTGTCAGCACTGGTTGCGATCGCACGAAGAAGAACCAGCGGACGGCTTACCCATCTACCGTCCCGCAGGCACCGATCTCCCGGCTCGTCGCTTTCGGAGCGGATGCTTTGCGAGTGATTTTAAGGGCATTTCTGTAGCCCAGCCAACATTTTATAGCTCAATACGGGTTCCACCCCTTCCGCCCGTACAGTCATTCTTTTACAATCTATTTACAATTAGAAACTTTGTCACGATAATGTAAGGCTGGGGATGGCGTCATAGGCCAAAGATAGGCCAAAGATCCTAGCCCAATTTATAGGGCCGTCAAACCCGGTGGCACCCTTCGGTATCTCAACTTTCCTTCGAGTCGACACAATTTGGCTCGCAGGTCGATTCATTTGGGGCAGTTGCGCCTTCGCACGGCCCCGACCAAGCACCTAGCCTAGAACGCAACTATGAAAGACCTCTCGAAATATCGCAATATTGGTATCTTTGCCCACGTGGACGCGGGTAAGACGACAACTACCGAAAGAATCTTGAAGCTCACCGGTAAGATTCACAAAATCGGTGAGGTACACGAGGGTGCTGCCACCACAGACTTTATGGAGCAGGAGCAGGAGCGTGGCATCACGATCCAGTCTGCTGCCACCACCTGCTTCTGGAACGATCACCGACTGAACATCATTGACACCCCTGGTCACGTGGACTTCACCATTGAGGTGTACCGTTCACTGAAAGTACTGGATGGTGGTGTGGGCGTTTTCTGCGGCTCTGGCGGTGTAGAGCCTCAGTCCGAGACCAACTGGCGCTACGCCAACGACTCTAAAGTTGCGCGGATTATCTACGTCAACAAGCTAGACCGCATGGGCGCCGACTTCTACCGCGTGGTTGACCAGGTCAAGAACGTCCTGGCGGCTGAGCCTATGGTGATGGTACTGCCCATCGGGACCGAAAGTGACTTTGTCGGCGTCGTCGATCTGCTCACCGAGAAAGCCTGGATCTGGGACGACTCCGGCGACCCGATGAAGTACGAAATCAAGCCCGTCCCCGACGACATGAAGGACGACGTGGCTGAGTGGCGCGAGAAACTCGTGGAGATGGCCGTCGAGCAAAACGATGACCTAATGGAGAAGTACCTCGAAGGTGAGGAGGTCACCGTTGAGGAACTGAAGAAGTGCATCCGTAAAGGTACACGTAACCTGGCTTTCTTCCCCACATACTGCGGTTCGTCCTTTAAGAACAAGGGTGTACAGCTTGTGCTGGATGCGGTAGTGGACTACCTACCTAGCCCCACTGAAGTGAACCCCCAGCCTGAGGTTGACCTAGAGGGTAACGAGACGGGCGAATTTGCAGAAGTCACCACGGATCACCCCCTGCGGGCACTGGCGTTCAAAATTATGGACGACCGCTTTGGTGCGCTCACCTTTACACGCCTGTACTCCGGTGTGCTGAGCAAAGGTGACACCATCCTCAACACTGCCACTGGCAAAACCGAGCGGGTCAGTCGTCTGGTAGAAATGCACGCTGACTCCCGTGAGGAAATCGACCAGGCCCAAGCTGGTGACATTGTTGCCATCGTCGGCATGAAAAACGTTCAGACCGGTCATACCCTGGCGGACCCCAAGCAGCCTGCGACGCTAGAACCGATGATCTTCCCTGAGCCGGTGATTTCTGTCTCCGTTGCTCCGGTGAAGAAAGGCGGTTCTGAGAAGATGGGCATGGCCCTGAGCAAGATGGTCCAAGAAGACCCGTCCTTCCAGGTCGAGACTGACCAGGAAAGCGGCGAGGTCATCATGAAAGGGATGGGCGAACTGCACCTAGAAATTAAGGTGGACAACCTCAAGCGGACCCACGGGGTAGAAGTCGAAGTGGGCAAGCCGCAGGTGGCTTACCGCGAGTCCATCACTCGGGAAATCACCGATAGTTACACCCACAAGAAGCAGTCTGGTGGTTCAGGTCAGTACGGCAAGATCGACTACATCCTGCAGCCTGGCGAACCCGGTACAGGTTTTGAGTTTGAGTCTAAGGTCACTGGCGGTAACGTACCCCGTGAATTTTGGCCTGCGGTGCAAAAGGGCTTTGAGTCCTGCATGGACAAGGGCATGATGGCGGGTTTCCCCGTTGCCGACATGAAAGTCACCTTGACCGACGGTGGCTATCACCCGGTTGACTCCAGTGCGATCGCATTTGAAATTGCAGCCAAGGCCGCCTATCGTCAGTCCTTCCCCAAGGCCAAACCCCAACTGCTCGAGCCGATTATGGCGGTAGATGTCTTCACCCCCGACGACCACATGGGCGACGTCATTGGTGACCTGAACCGTCGTCGCGGCATGATTAAGGCCCAGGAGACTGGTCCTATGGGTGTGCGCATCAAAGCCGATGCCCCCCTGAGCGAAATGTTCGGCTACATTGGCGACCTGCGCACCATGACCTCCGGTCGTGGCCAGTTCTCCATGTCCTTCTCTCACTATTCTGCTTGCCCCAACAATGTGGCTGAAGAAGTGATTAAAGAAGCAAAGGCCCGTCAGGCAGCTTAGTCAGCTAGGCTGATTTGATGCAACGACAGGCTCGTCCAAGATTTGGTCGGGCCTTGTTGCTTTTATAGCAATCTGCGAAAAGGTTGAGCCGGATTGCGAGGCAAGAAGCGCACTATGTCAAAGGAATAGCCATACTCGGAGGCTCAAGCGAAGTGCCCAACGCTATAAATTTACTGAGTCTTTGGGCGCTACTCCGACATCCTAGAAGATAGCTGCTTCACAAATGCCTGGTGCTCATTAGAGGTCAGACCTTTGCGCATACAGTTCAACACGGTTTCGTTATCGTTTGCCAGCATTGCTGTTGTGTTAAGCCAAAGGCCAGGAAATATGCGACTGTGGATCACGCCGTTTTCGTCAGCCGAGAGACTGATGTATTCGCTACCGGACAGCTCGAACCAGACAATCTGACGTTCAAACACTTGCCAAACGAGATATTCTTGAACCCCGTTACGGCGATAGGCTTGCTTTTTGTCGTGCATGTCGATGGCTGTGCTGCTTGCGGCAACTTCGACAGCGAGTTCTGGTGCGCCTTCAATATAATCATCTGAACTAAGCTGCGCCTGTCCGCCTGCGGCGGGCTCGATCATCAGGA
>JBCBOC010000456.1:0-4152 GCA_039821475.1 Cyanobacteria bacterium J06632_22
GGCAATAGCAGCGAGCTGCTGATTCGCCGCAGCGGGCGACGAGAATCCATCCAGGTGGGGTCAGTGCTGCAGCAGATCAGGGATGCGCTGATTACGGCACCGCCCAACAATGCACGGGCGCTGCTGCGGTTTCAGTCGAGCAGTGGCGAAGATCTAAACTTTTACGTACAGACGAACCCCCACGCAGAGGCGGCCATTTATTACTTTCCCTGCCAAATGCAGGGGGGCGATTACCTGATTGGCTGGGGACTGGCGAACGGGGGCAGTCGCGGCTGCGAGAACGGCATGCAGGTGATGCGGGGACGAACGGGCACCCAGGCCAGCACCCAGGCTGAACCGATGTATTTCGCGCAAGGTTCTGGGACCGCCGCCGGCAAACAGGGCGGCCCCGTCCGGCAGATTTTTTACTGTGGGGCCAGTGGCAGCGACGGCGTGGGGTTTGCCACATCAGCCAGCAGCGACCCCTGTGCAACGGCCCTGCAGCAGTGTGAGGACGGCGACTGTGCCGTGACCAATACCGGCTTTTGGTGGAGCAGCGAACCGGAGATGCGGGCCACCCTGGCCTGCGCCGATGGCACAGAGCAGACGGTGTCCGGCACGGGAGAAACCCTAGGGGCTGAGATTGAAGCCCTAGGTAATCCAGGACAGTCCTGTGGCCTGCAGGTCTACCGGGGGCAAGATTTATTCATCATTCCTGCCAGCGATGGCACGGTTCAGGCTGAGGGGGATGACGAGATTTTGATCCAGACGCGGGATACGACCCGTGGCCTCCAGGTAGAGGTGATCAAAGGCGCGGTCAACGTGCGGTCTGGGGCGGCGACCACGCCCGTACTAGTGCGCCAGGGGGAGCGTTACAGCTACAGCGGCAGCACCGTCACCCCCTTTGACAGAACCGCCAGTCTCGCCTCGGTGGATATGGAGGTGCTGTGTACGTTTACGGCAGGCGGGCTGCAGCTGTCCGCCTGCGAAGAGGCGGGGCTAGCGGCGGACGGGCCAGTGGCATTTTGCAATCGTGAGCAGGCCAGTGGCGGCCAAGAAGGAGACCGGCGCACCGTGCAGATGAGCGCAAACTCCGGCGAAATCGAGATTGACTACGAGATGTACGGCGTCCCCGATCGGCTACAGATTTTCTACGAAGGCAAGGCCCTGCTAGATACGGACTTTGTGTCGGGCAGTGAGACGGTGCGGGTGCCCTTTTCTGGAGACTCGGCTCGAGTTGATGTGGTCGTGACCGGCAACATCGAGCAGTCGAGTACGGAATGGGAATACACGCTGCGGTGTCCGAGATAGCAAGACTGAAGTGGTGTAAGACCCCCTCTCCTAATCCTCAAAACTCTTCTAATCAAGCCTTTTACTGCGATGAAATACCTGAAGCATTTTGTACTAGCCACACTGGTCACCGTTTTAATTGGCATCTGGAATTTGCCATTAGTGCAGGCCCAGGACAGTCGATTTGCCACCTTCATTCAGGCAGATGGGCTATACCGTTCCGGGGACGTGACGGCGGCAGAGCAGCTTTACCGGCAGGTCAAACCGGCCTTTGGTCCGGTGGTATCTGAAGTGCCAGCCCCGATTTACGATGCATCGGCGCTGTCGCCCGGCGGGGCAGTGTACTGGAACAATGCCCAGGATGCGATCGCAACGGGCAATGACAGCTTGGTTATTATCGCCCTAAAGCAGTTAACCGACACCGAACCGGCCTTTATTCCGGCATCGCTACAGCTGGCAGAACGGCTCAGCAGCCAGGACCGGCGCGGTGAGGCCATTGAGGTCCTGGACCGGACAGCGACGCTATATCCCTATGCCTCGGACGTGGTGATGGCCCAGGCACAGACCCTAGCCGCCGCAGGACTGCACCTAGAATCGTCGATTGCGGCGCGGGAGTTTGCCACGCTGTATCCAGACCATCCCCAGGCGGGGACGTTTATGCAGTTGGCCCAAGCGCAGCTAGATCAGTTTATGGGCAATCGCCAGCGGGACAATATCGTCGGCGGGGCGCTGAATATTTTTGGCGGCATTCTCACTGGGCAGCGAGTGCCCTGGGGGTCTTTGGATGAGGCCATGGAAACCTACGAAATTATCAACCTAATGGCCTCGGATGAAAAGGAATTTGGCGCCCGGGTGGCGGCGGAGTATGCAGAACGGTTACCGCTGGTGGATGACCCACTGGTAGTGGACTATGTGACGCAGTTGGGGTTAGAAGTGGCGCGGCTGATGGGGCGCGATTTTGACTACGAATTTTTTGTGGTGCAGGACCGCCGGATGAATGCATTTGCGCTACCCGGCGGCAAGATTTTTGTGAATACAGGCCTGCTGTTGGCTACCCACTCCCAGGCGGAGTTAGCCGGGGTACTAGCCCATGAGGCGGCGCATTCGGTGTTGTCTCACGGGTTGCAGAGCGTCTTTCGCGAAGACCTGATTTCGCAGGTGGGCAGCCAGGTGCCCCTGGGTGATTTTGTGGGGGATATGCTGAGCCTGCACTATAGCCGTCAGCAGGAGCGTCAGTCGGACATTCTGGGGACGCGGGTGCTGGCGACGGCGGGCTATGCCGCAGATGGCCTACGAAATTTTATGGCTACGTTGGAGGCCAACAGCACCCCCACCCAGGAGGAATATTTTTCGACGCATCCGGCGTCTTCGACACGGGTAGAATACCTAGAAGCACTGATTCAGCGGAATGGGTATAACCGCTATGCGCTGGAGGGGGTAGACCGACATTCGGCGATACAGGCGATGGTTGGTTAAGTTTTGTTCGTCATCCTGAAATAACCTAAAAGTCAAGACTGGCAATACTTTTCGCCATGAGTGCAAGGCTTTGGATGGAAAGTTTTCCAAAAAAATCAAGTCAAAAAAAAGGTAAGGCGCTACTCTTATAAACGAGAAAATATCGGTTGCAGTATTTGTTTCTAGTATTGAAGGATTTTTCAATTTTCCCAGTATTCAGACATCTCTCCGAAATCTCACCTCACATATCCTCAAATTTTGGAGACTTGCTATGTCCGTTTATGTAGGCAATCTGTCTTACGACGTTAATGAAGCTGACCTGAAAGACGTCTTTGCCGAGTATGGGTCTGTTAAGCGTGTTCACCTGCCCACTGACCGTGAAACTGGTCGGATGCGCGGTTTTGGCTTTGTAGAAATGGAAACCGACGCAGAAGAAGACGCGGCTATTGAAGCGCTAGATGGGGCTAACTGGCTGGGTCGTGACCTGCGGGTCAATAAAGCTAAGCCTCGGGTAGAGCGCCGCTAATCTGGCTGCTGATATATATTGCGTTCGTCGAATGGGTCTACTCCCCCTTCGACTGCCATCGCACTAGCTATTGCCCCCGTGCATCTTTGGGATGCACGGGGGCAATTTTGTGGGATTTCTGGAGCTTTATGCTGATTTTTGTCAATTTTTTGGCTTTATTCCGAACTTCTGCATTTAATCATTACAACGAACCACGAAGTTCGGGACAGCCTTTGTAGAATGTGCTGTGCTTCTACCTGGATAAGACAGTTGCTGGCAACAGAGCAAGTTTTGTAGTTATGTTAAGCCGACCATAAGTCGGAAGCTCTGTTGCCGGGTGCTTTTTTTAGACTGACGCTGTCGGGTTGGGAGCAGCATGCCTGATTTAGAAAGACTGATTCGGCTGGATGAGCTGTTGAGATCGCACGGTCGTCATACAGCAGATTCCTTGGCTGAGGCATTAGAGCGCAGTGAGCGGACGATACGGAGTGACCTTGAGTATTTGCGAGATCGCTACGATGCACCGATTGAGTGGAACCGGCAGCGGGGTTGGCACTACACCCGGAATGATTGGCGGCTGCCGACGGTGCCGTTGTCGCAGGGGGAGCTGTTTGCGCTGACGCTGGGGGCACGGATGCTATCGGCCTATGGAGGGTCGGTACACGAACAGCAGCTACGTTCAGCGATTGGGCAGCTTATCAATCGTTTACCTGAGCAGATGCAAGTTGATTTGCAGGCGTTGTCAGATGAGCGGGTGTTGTTTAGCCCTAAGGCAACGGTGGAGATCGATCAGGTGATTTGGCAGCGGTTGATGTTTGCTTGCCAGACGGATCGTCAGGTGAGAATGCATTACTTTACGGCCCAGCGAAATCAGGAGACGGAACGGGTGGTTGACCCCTATGTGGTCTACTTTTCGGGGGCGA
>JBCBOC010000089.1:0-9274 GCA_039821475.1 Cyanobacteria bacterium J06632_22
CTGGCCCAACGCATCACTAACCAAGACGTCCCTGAGGCACTGCTAGAGCGCCGCGTCATCAGCCTCGACATGACACTGCTGGTCTCCGGTACCCGTTTCCGTGGCGATTTTGAAGAGCGTCTCACCCAGGTGATGGACGAAATTCGCTCGGCCCAGAATATTATTCTGGTGATTGACGAAATCCACACGTTAATTGGCGCGGGCTCCCTGGAAGGCAGCATGGATGCAGCCAACCTGATGAAGCCAGCCCTAGCTCGCGGCGAACTGCAGTGCCTAGGCGCCACCACCCTAGACGAGTACCGTAAGTACATCGAGAAGGATGCTGCCCTAGAGCGTCGTTTCCAGCCCGTCACCGTTAACCCGCCTTCCGTAGAAGACACCGTTGAAATTCTCAAGGGTCTACGGAGCCGATACGAGCAGTTCCACCGGCTGGAGATTACCGATGCAGCGGTAGAAGCCGCCGCCAAATTCTCTGACCGCTACATCACTGACCGCTTCTTGCCGGACAAGGCCATTGACCTGATTGACGAAGCCGGCTCCCGCGTCCGGTTACGCTATGCCCAGCAAATTCCTGCTGGAGAAACCCGCAAGGAACTGCGCCAGGTTCAGAAAGACATTCAGGACCGTGTCCAAAAGCAGGCCTTCGATCAGCTCAGTGAGCTGCGTCAGAAGGAAACTGAGCTAACGGCCAAGCTGGAGCAAGAAGTTGGCCCGATCAGCTCTCCGGTCGTAGAAGAATCCGACATCGCGGACATCGTCGCCGCTTGGACAGGCGTGCCCGTCAGCCAGCTCACCGAAACCGAATCGGTTATGCTGCTACACCTGGAAGACAAACTACACGAGCGTGTTGTGGGTCAGGATGAGGCGGTTAAAGCCGTTGCCCGTTCTGTGCGCCGCGCCCGCGTGGGTATGCGGAGCCAAGAGCGGCCCATTGCCAGTCTGATTTTTTCGGGTCCCACGGGTGTCGGCAAGACAGAACTCGCGAAGGCACTCGCGGCCGCCGTCTTTGGCTCTGAAGAGGCCATGATTCGTGTGGACATGTCCGAATTCATGGAGCCTCAGTCAGTCTCTAAGTTGATTGGCTCTCCGCCGGGATACGTCGGCTATGACGAAGGGGGACAACTCACCGAAGCAGTTCGCCGTAAGCCCTACACCGTCATCCTGATGGACGAGATTGAAAAGGCTCACCCGGATGTCTTCAATATTCTCCTGCAGTTGCTGGACGATGGTCGTCTCAGCGATGCCAAGGGCCGAGTCGTCAGCTTTAAGAACACGCTGATTATCATGACGTCCAATATTGGTTCTAAAGTGATTGAGAAAGGCGGTGGCGGTCTGGGCTTCGAGCTGAGCACCGACGACGAAAGCACCTCTCGTTATAACAACATTCGCAATCTCGTGAATGAAGAGATGAAGCAGTACTTCCGTCCAGAACTGCTGAACCGCCTGGACGAGATTATTGTCTTCCGTCAGCTGACGAAGCCTGAGATTGCGGAGATTGCCGAGATCCTGATGAAACAGGTGAATGGTCGCCTCAGCGAGCGGGGGATTACTCTAGAGCTGACCGAGGCCTTTAAAGAGCGCCTAGTGAATGAGGGCTATGATCAGCGTTATGGGGCTCGTCCTATGCGTCGTGCCATCTCTCGCCTGATCGAAGACAATCTAGCAGAGGCGATTTTGGCAGGCCGGGTGAAGGACGGTGATACGGCCACCTTCGACATCGACGAAGACGGTCAAGTTGCTGTTAACCTTGCCAAGCAGCCCGCCCTGATTGGAGCTTAAAAATCCCATCATTTACGATTTGAGAAAGGCCGCATTGACGCAATGCGGCCTTTTTATTGCAACAGGGTTGGTATAGCCGTCGCCACCAAGGCCCTTGCTTGGTGTTTGTGCGCGACAGCGAGCTACTGGACGACCATACTAGGCAACTGGCCCTTACCCCTGCGACGATTCAACGCTAAAGGTTTGCCCCTCATCATCCGAGACAAAGACAATACGTGCTGGCCCCGTAGGAGAATCGAAAGCCGGGACATATTCTAAGCGCCACTGCCCATCCTGTATTGTTAAATCCTGGGCGTAGTAATCGTAGCTGCCATTAATTGAAGCGCGCCACTCCGAGCGCCCAGCATAGTCATTCCAACCCTGAGCTTTGTAGGGGTTAAAGTGGATCGGATCCTGACCCGGCTGCCAAATAAAGACCTGAGATGAGCTGAAGACGACAAGCCAACCGGCGACCCATTTGGGTGGGGCCGCAACAATGCCATAAGGGTCTTCGTTGTCATAGTCACCCAGGTCAAGCTGTTCGCCGTGGTAAGTGACCTCATAGGTGCGGCGATAAATGTTATCTGGGATGGCCTGATCCTCGAAGATTTCTTCGATAATCAGTGCATCCCCGGCTGGGTATGTCGTGGTTGAGATTGGGTCTGGTCCACAACTAAAAGAAACGACCATAGCGACTGTAGCCAGGCCAAAATGCCGTAACCGAAGGTTCATATGCGCCGCTCGCAAGGTTTGTTCGCAATGTCTGCTGACAATTACGAGAAGCTACAGTCGCTATAGTGTCTATTTCGGTGCGATCGCACCCCTACCCAAGGGAACTAGCCAACCAGCGCTGGCTCAGCAACCCACTGGCGTTCTAAACGTTCCACAAGGGCCGCCTGCTGTCGGCGATTACCGGCCACCAGTACCGACAGCTTTCCAGTGGTAATCGTGCCCCAGTTCACCAGGACAACGCCGGTTTTGGTCACCGGGTCAAAGGTCAGCCCATCCCAATCGAGGTCTACTAACTTGCGACGACCTTGAGGGTAGAGATCTTTGCTGCGCCAAGCCGCAATGCCCAACTGTTCAGCGATCTCGGTGGGATAGGAAGAGCCGTTAAAGCGAGGGTTACACTCAATGGCCAGGTATTCTACGCTGTCACCGGTCTCAACCACTGCCACATCAAAGGCAAAGGTGCCTTTGATGCCCTGAGCGTAGAGCCACTCAGCCATCGGCTGCACAACGGCCCAGGGCTGATGCGCCGTGGGATAACGATTACCACCATGGACGCAGCCCTCTAGAATTTGCTCAGAGGCTAGGGAACGCTGCAGACCCGTGTCGGTCACGCGATATTGCAGGTTCAAAAAGACCGTCGCCGTGACCCCTTGCTGAATTTGAAAGGCTTTATCAGAAGGAAACTGTTCTATGGCCGCCAGCAGGTCTGTGGAATTTTCGCAGCGGAAGATGCCCACGCCGTGATCAGCGACCGCTAGCTTGGCATAGCAAGGAAAGGGGAAAGCTTCCAGATTACCTAGTGCTTTTCTCTGATCGAAGCACTCTGTGGCCGGAACCGGAACATTTAACGATTTAGCCAGCTTAATGAAGTTGTTTTTCGAATTAATGAACTCAACAGCCTTGGCCCAACGGCTGTCAATTTTGTTGAACAGCGTTTGATAGGCACTCTGCTCGTGCAGAGCATGACCAAAGAAGTAAACAGACGGCTGGTAGCCGGGATAGTGAGACAGCGCAGAGAAGTCCGTATCCCAAATAATGTCATCGCTGTAGCTGAGTCCGACTTGCCGATAGTGGGCTTGAATCTCGGCCCAGTTGTCCTGCAGCTGTGGGTGAAGTTGAACTTTATCGCCCGGCTCGCTCAATCCTAAAGCCCGACCCGAAAATAGGTGCACACCTCTGTCAGTATCGAGCGTACTAGCCGTAATATCGTGATTAAAAATCTTCACTGGATTGAATCCTCCGAAATGTAGCTTTGGTTACATTGCTTGAGCCACTGAGCACGGCTATCTATCAAGCGCAGAGCGCACCACGACTCGACACGCCCCTGTGCCGATTACCCAGACATATCTACATCGGCTGCTTTTTCCGAAAAACACCAGGTCTAGACATGGCCAAGGTTGATATCACGTTGCAATGACGATCTCCATTGCTGATGTGGATCGCCGATAACGGGACGTGACAGCACAGAACGCTTTAAATGTCCCTATGCAGCGTACCCAACACATTGGGATCACTAAAGTCCCAATCTAGCTGTGGACGGTATGGCAGCGGCCCAAGCCCATAGACCGACGCAGCAATGCCGCTGCCCCTTGACACGCCTCCACAGCGATAACCGAGACCCTGAACTTAAAACAAGCCTCTCACCATAGGTAAATATTGTTCTATCGAAACTTGCGACCTGTCTCCATCAACTAATCGCAGTCTCTAGCACATTGACAACTGTCAAAGGATAGAGTTGCAAAAGAATAATGCTGCGATCTCAACTCAGCCATCATCCTCAAGAAGAGTATTGTTTAGACCATAGCGTCAGACTATAGCGTCAGACCACAGCGTCAGACCACAGCGTCAGACTATAGAGATAAGACTATGTCGCTCATACCACGGTAGTTTGACCGTGGCTTCCGGACTTCTAGCCACGACTGTTTTACCCTCCTATTAACTCGGTTTGGTCCCTTAGTGTTTCCCTAGGGACAGTCCCAGGCTCGGCCTCAAGATCGGTAATGTATCAAAAATAGCAAACTCCTATTCAACAAGACCGATGATCCAACGCAGTTTGTCAGGTAATCCTCATCAAGTTTCGTTATCAAGCTGATTCAGCAAAGTCCATTAACCAGTCTGTCAACCGCGTCATAATCGGCTCTCCCGAAATCTCTTCCAGCCAATCATAGCCACCAATATTACCGGCATTGACTTCGCTTAAAATCCATTCACCCTCATCGTCCATTAGAAAGTCGTAACCCAGTGTGTATACGCCTCTACGCTGGTATTGCCTGTAGGTATCGTCAATGATCTCCTGCTCCCGCGCACCCACCTGGGCCGCGTAATATGTAGCCCCAGCCGTCACATTGTGAACCCAAGTATCAGTGCTAGCTTTTCTCAGGAGAGCACCATAGATCTCACCGCCAACGACTAAAACCCGTTTGTCACCCGCATCAATATTCTTTAGAAATTTTACAAACTCAAACGTTCCACCGGGATCGACCTGACCTAAGTGCGCCAACACCGCTTCAAGGGTCGGATAGGTGCGTTGACCTTCCACCACATTGTCCGTGAGAACGCGCTCACCCTGTCGCCAGATCTTATAAACCCCCTTGCCGCCATAGCTGACATTGAGCTTAGCCACCATCGGATCACATTGCTCAAAAAACAGACCAATCTCCTCTAGTGAAGAAGAGAAAATATGATCCGGCAGATACTGATGGCCATAGGTTTCGAGAAAATCTTTGCGACGGACCTCGTCAAGCTGTGACGGGCGATTGACAAAGCGCGTTTGGTGCTCCAATTTCGCTAAGTTGTGATAAAAGTCTTGCGGCACAGGCTCATCCGCGCGATTAAAGACCAAATCAAACGTTGTGGGCGACTGTGCGGTCAGCAGGCGATCATCCAACTGCATAAAGTCTTCGTCGCTAAGGGAGCCCGTGACCGACACGCAGCGAAAATCACCCGAAGCATCAATGCAAGCAACAGGTGCGTGGTAAAAGTCAATGTTGGGATGCCGGGCAAAGGTCCGATAGAGTCGAACCGTCGTGTCGAAGGCCGGATGAGTCGTCGGATCAGTGATGCAGAGAAGTTTCATCAGGGCCATTTTTGGCAAACTTGGGCAGATTGGGTAAGCGCGTCGACGAGATGGAAAGTTGAACGGTCAGCCCCACTCGGCTCAACAAATCAATCAGGTCCTCAATCGCAAACCGACCAATCTCACCATTCAGTAAATTCTGCATGCGGGGGGAGGGCTGCCTTAACCGCTGACAAGCTTCGGCAAGGCTCCACCGCTGCTGATCAATGTACTGTTGCAGACAGAGCATCATTTCTGTCCGAATTCTTAGGCTTTCTGCAGATTCATCGGCAATCGTGTCGACGTCCACCATCGGCTCCCTTGCCGACCGCTCAGAAAACATCGGAATCGGCTGAGCCGCTACGTTCCGTGACACCATCATGCTTTGCTCTCCTGAAATCTGTCGTCTGAAGCGTTGCACCGCGCTCAAACTGAAACCTGAAGCTTTCTCTCGGAAAGACGTGAGTTCTGAACGCGACTAGAGTCTAGCAGGCTGATATCGTCAAACGCCTTATCCGTCAGGTCGGTCGATGAATCCTGCTTATTAACTAGTAAGCCGAAGCGTTTGAATGCGGCAAGGTGGTTCCCTGGCATGTAATATTTTTTATCAGTGTTAAGCGGTTGGAGAACACGTTTTGGTTTTCAAAACCATAAATTCTTTCTAGAATTAGGGCTTTGTCACATCCAAATTTTGTCGCATCCAAATTTTGTCGCATCCAGATTTTGTCCCGCCTGGATTTTGCCCCATCCGGAACTGGCGTTTTCCCAGGCGGGCATTGTCCCAGGAAAACGCGACAGGTATCTCACTGAACGCCATCGATGGATGCTGCCGCTTCCGCACTCCACACTGTTTATAGGACTGAGCTTTTGTCAAAGATGACCGATTCTTTCTCTCTTATGGTTCATGGTGGTGCCGGTACGCTGGAGCATATCCGGCGAGAAGGCCATGAATCAGCCGTCCGCGATAGTGTACGTCGCATTTTAGAAGGTGGACGCAACATTCTGGAGAAGCAAGGAACGGCGCTAGACGCAGTCGAACACTGTGCGATGCAACTTGAAGATGATCCGTTTTACAACGCGGGACGGGGGTCCGTGCTGAATGAGTACGGAGAAGTGGAAATGGACGCGGCCATCATGGAAGGCCGAACCCTTCAGGCTGGAGCAGTGGCAGGGATCACGGCCATTAAGAATCCAACGGCGCTGGCGCGGTTGGTACTGGATAAAAGCGAACACGTCATGCTCATTGGGAAAGGCGCAGGCGAATTTGCCAAGCTGTGTGGTCTACCGCGCATATCGGCCGACTATTTTGTAGTGGACGCTCGGGTGCGGCAGTGGCAAGAGGCACAACAGCGCGGCAGAATGATGCTCGATCACGAGGATGCCACCCCCGAAGACAGCCCACGCCAACCCGTTGCTGAACCGCAAAAGCTAGGAACGGTTGGGGCTGTCGCCCGAGACTGCCACGGGAATCTGGCCGCCGCGACTTCAACCGGCGGCATTGTTAACAAACGCTGGGGCCGCGTGGGCGATAGCCCCATCGTGGGAGCTGGCGTGTTTGCGGACAATCAAACCTGCGCAGTCTCGGCAACGGGCTACGGTGAGCAGTTTCAACGCACGGTGCTGTGCAAAATGATTTCTGACTTTGTCTATTTTCGAGAGATGGACGCCACTGCCGCCGCCCAAGCCGGGATTGACTACCTGGTTGAAAAGGTGAACGGGCTGGGCGGTGTGATTGTGATTGATCGTCACGGGCGCTGTGCCGCCGGGCGGTCCACCTCCGGTATGATCCATGGCTTGATTGAGCAGGGGGGAGACGCCATTTGCCGGCTCGCTTAGGTGTAGCGTCCGCTCTAGCGCATGGTGTTAGGCCCCTATGGCACGCCAGCTTAGATCACCAGCTGCATTGACCGCGCACTGAGCACATAGGCATAGTCCGACTGCTCTAGGGCCTGTCGGACTTCATCGTAGTTGGCAATCAGGTCGGCAATTTGGTGGTGAACCAGACGCAGGTTAATCCGCGGCTGGGACGACCAGCTTTCACCGAGAAACTCGCTGAGGCGCTGGGTGGTCTGGGGGTGCTGGTTGGGGTCCAACAGGTCCGTTTCGTAGGTGATGCGCAAATGGGGCACGGGGGCGAGAATGGCCGTTTCTTCGAGGCGCTGTTGTTCGAGTTGAGCCAGCTGAGCAAGGAGCGCGTCTGGCGGAATCTCAATGGGCTGACGCTTTAGCGTTGGCACCGCCAGGGGCTGCTGGGCCTTCAGCAGGGCCACCGCATGGCGCATGATGTCCTGTCGGTGCAGATGGATAATGCAATAGCCTTGCTGATGTAGCAACTGCAGGAAATCACTAGGCTCTCGTAATCGCTGCCCCTCGAGAACATCGTTGCTGGAGAGCTGAAAGCCATAGAGGTCGACCTGGGAACGCAGGGCCTGGCGGTGCAGGTGCCACAGCGGAAAGAAGCAGCGGTTCGCCAGCAGGTTGCGATCGCACACGACCAGGCCATACTGCAGCAGCAGCTCCACTAAAATCGACTTGCCGCAGCGGTCACCGCCAAACAAAATAAACCGAGTCGTCGGCAATTTACCGGGACCGAACCAGCCTGAACCATGGGCTCGGGAGGAATGAAAGGCGGGGGCGTCTGTAGGCTTATCGGCGGTCATGCGGCTGCTAAGAGATACGTAAATATACGTTTGTCGGGTATATATCCATACTTTCCTAAAGATAAGTGGGGTGCCAACGGGTGGTTCCCCGCTTTAGCTAAAAAACACAATTCGCAGGTACCGTATTAAGGTCGTCCTTGGGTTTCTCGTTCATGAGCTTGCTACAAACGCCCCTACATTCACTGTGTGTCCAGGAGGGCGCCCGGATGGTGCCCTTCTCCGGGTGGGAAATGCCCGTGCAGTTCAGCAGCATCAAGCAAGAGCATCGGGCCGTCCGTGAAGCTGCTGGCATGTTTGACATCTCCCACATGGGCAAATTTGTGCTGACCGGGACCGGCATTATTGAAGCGCTGCAGGGTCTAGTGCCCACAGACTTAGGGCGGCTATCGCCAGGTAAGGCTCAATATACGGTACTGCTCAATGCCAAGGGCGGTATCATTGACGACCTGATTGTCTATGACCAGGGCGTGCAGTCGGGGGTAGAGCAGGTCTCGCTAATTGTGAATGCGGCCACCACCGAGAAAGACCGCACCTGGCTACAAACTCACCTGCCGGACAGCGTCGCCCTGGCGGATCGCTCTTCCAGTCAGGCCCTGATCGCGATCCAGGGACCCCAAGCGGTGGCGATCCTCCAGGCGCTGGTGGCGACGGACCTGACCCAGGTGACCCGTTACGGCCATACCCAAAGTCAAATCACAGGAATCGCATCAGCGCCTGTAGACGCGTTCCTCGCCAGAACCGGCTATACCGGGGAGGACGGATTTGAGGTCATGGTGCCAGCCGCCGCAGGGCCAGAGCTATGGCAGGCCTTGGTAGCGGCGGGGGTCACCCCCTGCGGGCTGGGGGCTCGCGATACGCTACGCCTAGAGGCGGCCATGGCCCTTTACGGCCAGGATATTGACGACACCACCAGCCCCTTAGAGGCTAGTCTGGCCTGGCTCGTGCAGCTGGACAAACCCCAAGACTTTATGGGGCGATCGGTATTAGAACAGCAAAAAACCGAGGGCCTAACCCGCAAGCTGGTGGGCCTGCAACTGGAGGGGCGCAACATTGCCCGCCACGATTACCC
>JBCBOC010000135.1:0-7787 GCA_039821475.1 Cyanobacteria bacterium J06632_22
GGTTCTGCCCCTTTATAGCCAAGGATTGCCTACAGCAACAAAAGCAGACCAGTAAAATGGATGGGTAAAATCGGCCCTTTCCGGCAACCCTTCTACGTCCGAGACATCGATAGTACTATGGGGCGTAATAATCTCGCCGTTTTGTAAATAAACCGCTCCCCGCAACAGTTGTTGCTGAGCCATTTGCAGGGATTCGGCTCGTCCTTTCCCTTGACCGAGTTGTTGATAAAAGACTTCCATCAGCGCCAGCGTTGCAATATCCGACACCGTCCATAAGCTGCCAATACTGCTTTCCACCCCTGCCGCCATAGCTAACCCAGCAAATCCCAACTCCGCCTCAGCGCTCCCAAAGGCTGTAGTGCAGGCACTCAAAATCAACAATTCAATACCCTGCCAGTCATAGGTTCTGAACTGGTCTAGCGATAATCGCTCATCCCAAAATTGAATATAAGAGGCGCTCGCATCTCCTGAGATGAATTCAGCGTGGGTCGCCAAATGCAGCACCTCTGGTCGTATTCGCTGTTGCGCATTGACCAAGTTGTCTAAGGTAAAAGCCTGATTGAAAAACACTTGAGCATTGGACGAGATCTCACGAATCCGCTTTAGCTCTAAGGCAACCCCCGGCAATGCTGCTAACTGTTCAAATTCACTTGCGCCCCCGGCCAACATTGGACCATGACCCAGTGTGTCAAACTCAAATTCTGTTAAGGACATGCTCGGCACCATGGACACCCCATAGCGCTCAATCACAAATGTCTCGCCATCGTGCATGGCAGCTAACGGCAAGGCTCGTAATCCTTCATCCGGCGAATAGATCAGCTGGTCGATATCAAGCTGCTGTAACTCTGCCTCAATAGGCGCAACCAGCCAACTATACAACTGTTGTGAGAGTACACGATAGCCAACAGCATCTTCTGGATCAGCAGCCATAGCCCGAAACAATCTAGCCTGCTGACGCACAACATTTTCTGATACACCAACTCGCTGCATGATAGGTTCGCCAACCGATGGAATCATTAACAGCACCAACTCTCTAGGGGACGAGTCGGCTGACGGTGAACGATCTTGTACGAGGTTGTTGACCGCATTATTAGGCGGCGTAGGCGCCGCTGTCTCTGTGGCCATAAACAAAGGATAAACAACTGCCGCATTACGTTGATGCGCCTGTTTGGCTTGGGACAAGATTGTTTGAACCTGCTGCAGGGCTAGCTCTTGCCTTGGGGGCTGGGACCAATATCGGACGTAGGATTCACTCAGTCCCTGCTCTAGTTCTTGAAAGAAAACCTCATCTACAACGGGGAAACTTCCCTGTCCGCTGCTTGGATTCGGCGGGTTAAGCGCAGCGTCCAGAACGGAACTCTCTTCCAAACGAGCACGAATATCTGCGGCGCTTATACTAGAGCCTGCTGTTGTCAGGGGCATCTCAAAATTAGATATTCTACGAGATGGGACTCCCCCCGACGCTAGCCCCCCATTGCCCTCGTTCACGTCTGGCTGTCCCGTGGTATCCATCGGCCAATTGCTCGCCGCATCCCAAAGGGCAGCAGCCCTGAGCCGTGACAACCGTAAACTAACTGGTGGTGCGGTCACCGCGATCTCGTCACCCAGCAGTTCTCCCGACACAAGAGCACAGGTCAGGCCTGCACAGGCTGCCGCAATTTGCACCGTGCCATCGGGTCGAGTCAACAACGCTGCAGGCTGAATATCATGCCCTCCCGTTAATAGGCCAGGCAGTTCAGCCACCGTCAACGCCGAAACGGGATCAATGAGCAAGGCTAACGGAGAATCGTTTCGGCCAATCGATAGCCTATATTGCCCTGGTGTTCTACTCAGCGTCATCTCGCGACTAGAAATCGCCAGCGCATCACTGTCCACCACATCGTCCCCAATCAGCTGAATGAACTGACCAGCAGCTAAGCTTTCTGAAATGACAGCACCTGGCTCTACGAGAGAAAACACAGCGTTGTCCAGATTACCCACCATCAGAGCATAGTCATCAGTACCATAAACCGAGAGCCCATTCCCCAAGAAGTCAATCCGGTCTGCGGGAGTGCCAACAAAGGAACCCGTCACATCGAACCGGGCATCCTGACCTAGTAGCAATTCTGCCGGATTAATCAAATACAGATTGGCCGAACTGTCAGTGATGCTGAGCAGATCAGCCACCGAAGAGGGCGCCCCCCGGACAATCGGCCCAAAGATGTTAGACGTATCTAGGGCATTGATAAAGTCAACAGTTTGCTCTGGCGTCAGATCAAGCTCGGCCAGTTTATCAAAAAGATCATTGCCTACAACCGTGCCCCCTTCGAGTTGCCAGACACTATCCACGCCCGTTATCCTGGCACCGGCTTCAGGGGCAGTGACCTGCGCCCAGGCAGGAGATCCTAACCCACTGAGAGCGGTTAAACTGCAAACCGCATAGCCAAAACTACGCATAACGACGAAAGAAATATTACTTACTGTCGAAGTGTGCCCATAGGGGCATACCGACGCCCATATTCCCTTTCCGCCATAAACACTTCAAACTGCCATCAAACCGTCTATACACACAAAGGGTCTATGCCGTCCGGCATAGACCCTTATTCGTGTGCCGATTTAATGGCTTAGTCGCTTAGGACAACACCTCTCGGGAGGAGTTAACCAAACCGACTGGAGGTTGACGCTATCAGGAAGGCTGCATAGGTGAGGACATAACCCACGGTGAAGTGAGCTAGACCCACCAAACGAGCCTGAACGATTGACAGCGCAACGGGCTTGTCCTTCCAGCGAATCAGGTTAGCCAGCGGAGTGCGCTCATGAGCCCAAACAATGGTCTCAATCAGCTCTTGCCAGTAACCTCGCCAGGAGATCAGGAACATGAAGCCGGTTGCCCAAACCAGGTGTCCGAAGAGGAACATCCAAGCCCAAACCGCCAGGTTATTCATGCCATAGGAGTTGTACCCGTTGATCAGCTGAGAGGAGTTCAGCCACAGGTAGTCCCTGAACCAGCCCATGAGGTAGTTAGAACTCTCATTAAACTGAGCCAAGTTACCCGACCAAACCGCCAGGTGCTTCCAGTGCCAATAGAAGGTCACCCAACCCAAAGTGTTGAGCATCCAGAACATGGCGAGATAGAAGGCATCCCATGCAGAGATGTCGCAAGTGCCGCCACGACCCGGGCCGTCGCAAGGGAAGCTATAGCCGAAGTCCTTCTTGTCGGGCATCAGCTTAGAACCACGCGCATCCAGCGCGCCCTTGACCAGAATCAGGGTAGTGGTATGCAGACCCAATGCGATCGCATGGTGAACCAGGAAGTCGCCAGGGCCAATGGTCAGGAATAGGGAGTTAGTCCCACTGTTGATGGCATCGAGCCAGCCACCTAGCCAGACGTTACCGCCATTAGGCCAAGCAGTGGTCGCAATACTGTCAGGGTTAGACAGCAGCGTATCGAAACCATAAAGCGCCTTACCGGAAGCAGCCTGCACCCATTGAGCAAAGACTGGCTCAACCAGAATCTGCTTTTCTGGGGTACCGAAGGCTACAACCACGTCGTTGTGGACGTATAGCCCCAGGGTATGGAAACCCAAGAACAGAGACACCCAGCTCAAGTGCGAAATGATGGCTTCCTTATGCTCCAGAACACGAGCCAACACGTTGTTAGCATTCGCAGCGGGATCATAGTCGCGAATCAGGAAGATCGCACCGTGGGCAAAGGCCCCCACCATGATGAAGCCAGCAATGTACTGGTGGTGGGTATACAGCGCCGCCATGGTGGTGTAGTCCTTCGCCATGAAAGCGTAGGGTGGCAGAGCGTACATATGCTGAGCAACTAGAGACGTAATTACGCCTAAGGAAGCCAGCGCCAGTGCCAACTGGAAGTGCAGGGAGTTGTTGAGCGTGTCATACAAACCCTTGTGGGCATCACCCAGCTTGCCGCTGGGAGGCTGATGCGCTTCCAGAATCTGCTTGATGCTGTGGCCAATACCAAAGTTGGTCCGGTACATGTGACCGGCAATGATAAAGATCACGGCAATCGCCAGATGGTGGTGCGCCATGTCAGTGAGCCACAGAGACTCTGTCTGAGGGTGGAAGCCACCCAAGAAAGTCAGAATCGCAGTACCCGCACCTTCGGATGTACCGAAAACATGGCTAGCTGTGTCAGCATTCTGGGCGTAAACACCCCAGTTCCCTGTAAAGAAGGGGCCAAGGCCAGCAGGGTGAGGCATGACTGTCAGGAAGTTATCCCAACCGACATGCTGACCGCGGGACTCGGGAATGGCGACGTGCACTAGGTGACCTGTCCAAGCCAGGGAGCTAACGCCGAAGAGACCAGCCAAGTGGTGGTTCAGGCGAGACTCAGCGTTCTTAAACCAGCTGAGGCTGGGTCGGAACTTGGGCTGTAAGTGCAGCCAACCGGCAAACAGGAAGACTGCCGACAGGATCAGCAGGAAGACAGCGCCCTGATACAGGTCGCCGTTGGTGCGCATACCGATGGTGTACCACCAGTGGTAAACGCCGGAGAAGGCAACGTTTACCGGACCAGACGCACCGGCCTGAGTAAACGCATCTGCCGCAGCCTCACCGAAGTGAGGGTCCCAAATCGCGTGGGCGATGGGCTTAACATTGAGCGGATCTTTGATCCACTGCTCGAAGTTGCCTTGCCAGGCCACATGGAACAGGTTGCCGGAGACCCACAGGAAGATGATTGCCAGATGGCCAAAGTGAGACGCGAAGATCTTCTGATATAGATTCTCTTCGGTCATGCCATCGTGACTTTCAAAGTCGTGGGCAGTGGCAATCCCGTACCAGATCCGACGCGTGGTCGGATCCTGAGCCAGGTCTTGGCTAAATTTCGGGAATTTGGTTGCCATAGATTCTCTTTAAGTCCTCCCTGCTATCCAAGTGTCAGTATCCGAGCATGGAAGAATGCCCACGTTGTGGCAATTCCACCCAGGAGGTAGTGAGCAACGCCAACCGCACGGCCCTGAGTAATACTCAGCGCACGAGGCTGAATCGCCGGTGCCACTTTGAGCTTGTTGTGAGCCCAAACAATAGACTCGATCAGCTCTTGCCAGTAGCCGCGGCCACTGAACAGGAACATCAAGCTAAAGGCCCAAACAAAGTGCGCACCCAGGAACATCAGACCGTAGGCGGACAGTGCCGAGCCGTAGGAGTTGATGACCTGAGAAGCCTGCGCCCACAGGAAGTCACGCAGCCAACCATTAATGGTGAGCGCGCTAGTGGCAAAGTTACCGCCAGTGATGTGCGATACCGACCCATTGGCCGACACCGTACCCCACACGTCGGACTGCATCTTCCAACTGAAGTGGAAGATCACGATGGACAGTGCGTTGTACATCCAGAACAGACCCAGGAAGACGTGGTCCCAAGCAGATACTTGGCACGTGCCGCCCCGACCGGGACCGTCACAGGGGAAGCGGAAACCCAGCTCGCTCTTGTCAGGAATCAGACGAGAGCTACGGGCATACAGCACACCCTTCAGCAGAATCAGCGCAGTCACGTGGATCGTGAATGCATGGATATGGTGGACCATGAAGTCCGCCGTACCCAGGGTAATTGGCATCACAGCGACCTTACCGGCAACCGCAATGGTGTCACCACCGAAAGCGTAGCTGGTTGGCGCCAGCGCGTTAGGCGCAGTGGCACCGGCAGCAGCAGTGTGCAGGCCTTGAATCCACTGAGCAAAAATCGGCTGTAGCTGGATAGCACTATCAGAGAACATGTCCTGGGGACGACCCAACGCACGCATGGTGTCGTTGTGGATGTATAGACCAAAGCTATGGAAGCCCAGGAAGATACAGACCCAGTTCAGGTGCGAGATGATAGCATCGCGAGCCCGCAGGGTGCGGTCCAGCACGTTATCAACATGCTGAGCAGGATCGTAATCACGAACCATTGCGATCGCAGCGTGTGCTGCACCACCGACAATCAGAAAGCCGCCAATCCACATATGGTGGGTGAACAGACAAAGCTGAGTCGGATACTCAATCGCAATGTACGGATACGGCGGCATCGCATACATATGCTGAGCCACGATGATACTCACAGAACCACCCATAGCCAGGTTGATGGCTAGCTGAGCATGCCAGGAGGTGGTCAGGAACTCATAGAGTCCAGTGTGACCGCCAGCGCCTGGGAACAGCAGGGGGTCGCCCTGATGCGCAGCATGGATCTCCTTGATGCTATGGCCAATGCCCCAGTTGGTCCGGTACATGTGACCGGCAACAATGAACATCACCGCAATAGCGAGGTGGTGGTGCGCCATGTCCGTCATCCACAGACCGCCAGTGACCGGGTTAACCCCGCCCTTGAAGGTCAGGAAGTCGGCGTAAGCGCCCCAGTTCAAAGTAAAGAACGGGGTCAGGCCCTGGGCAAAGCTAGGATACAGGTCTGCCATAAAAGCCTTGTCAAACAAGAACTCATGGGGCAGGGGAATATCCTGAGGTGCCACACCAGAATCCAACAGGTTATTGATGGGTGCAGACACGTGAATCTGGTGACCCGCCCAACCCAAGGAACCCAAGCCAAATAGACCGGCTAGGTGGTGATTGAGCATCGATTCCACATTCTGGAACCACTCAAGCTTGGGCGCTTTCTTGTGGTAGTGGAACCAACCTGCGAACAGCATCAGGCCGGCCATGACCAGACCACCAATAGCCGTGCAATAAAGCTGATAGCTATTGGTAATACCGGAAGCCCGCCACATCTGGAACAGACCGGAGGTAATTTGAATGCCTTCGAAGCCGCCACCGACGTCGCCGTTCAGGATGCCCTGACCGAAGATGTCCCAGACGACCTGAGCGCTAGGCTTGACGCCCGTTGGATCGCTCATCCAGGCTTCATAGTTGGAAAAACGAGCGCCATGGAAATACATGCCGCTCAGCCAAATAAATACGATGGCCAGATGACCAAAGTGCGCGCTAAAGATTTTGCGCGAGATGTCTTCTAAGTCACTGGTATGACTGTCGAAATCGTGAGCGTCGGCGTGGAGATTCCAAATCCAGGTGGTGGTTTTGGGACCTCGAGCCAGAGTGCGATCAAAGTGACCCGGCTTGGCCCACTTCTCAAAAGAAGTCGGCGTCGGATCAGTATCAACCACAACCTTGGCTTTCGCCTCCCGCTCGCGCGGGGTAGTTGTCATGGAGACTCTCCTCTCTCTAGACAAAGAACGAACATCCTTCATCCGAGGCTAAGCATGCTAAGCCATTAAATCTAGCGATTGGCTCCCTAACCACTGGTATAAAACAGACCCCTAAACCTTAGAGACTCTATCCAAACCATTGAGTCAAGGGCCAAACATGAACGCTCGGCACAGGAATGTTCCAAAGCATTATAGTTGGCCGACCTAACCCCGTCTGAATGCAGTTAACAATAATTCAACCTCCAAGAACGTTGATATTCCTGGGATTGCACGCTCAAACAATGCACCCATTGGTTGCAGATCACACCCACCATTAACAAAACGCAACACTTTTACGGCTGTTCCTCAGAAAACGTACGATTTTGTGTGACATTCGCTTCATTTTTGCGAATTGAAATAGTATTTTCTTTATTCGTTTATAGAAATCTTCTATCAACCCTCACGCCTGAGGCGCTTTGAGGGGACTAATAATACCGAACCAGATATTAACAAAATCAAATTAATATTTAGTTTTGTTAATATCTGGTTCGAATAGCTCTTCTTTATTTGCCCTTAGACAACTATTTCGTTCCTTGAGGGGCTAAGAACAGTTCCTAGTGCTGCCGTCCTTTAAGCGATCGACCCCCTTCAAGCGCCTTGTTCAGAA
>JBCBOC010000369.1:0-4813 GCA_039821475.1 Cyanobacteria bacterium J06632_22
CCCAGATGTCCATGCACAGCTACCGGACTGGATCGAAGGTATCGTGGCAGGCGTTTGCCAAACCTACGGCGTCACCTACGAGGTCAACTACCAGCGGCGCGTTTCATCCGTGATGAACGAAACCGGGTTGACTCATCTGGTGGCTGACTGTGCTAAAGCGGCCCTGGGCGATAGTCAGGTGGAGTGGATAGACGAGCCATCCCTGGGCGCAGAAGACTTTGCCATTTATACCGACAAAGCCCCCGGTATGATGTTTCGCCTCGGCGTCGGTTTTAACGACCGCCCCAACTATCCCTTGCATCACCCGCGATTTGACGTTGACGAGACTGCCATCAAAGCCGGTGTCATGACCATGGCCCTCAGTGCCTGCCAGTACTGGCAGCGTTCGCGTTAGCGCCAATTGACTTAGGGCAAATGCTTTCAGCTAAAAAGCGGTCGGTTCTCTTAAGAAAAACAACCGGTTTGGATAACCCTAAGTTTAAATTAATTGTTGAACCTGTAACTGTTCTCGGACCTGCTGGAGGGTGAGCAACGCATGATCCACGGTCTGAGACGACGCAGCTGGCACTGTTGACAGTTGCAATAGGCTAGCCTCCAGATCGAGCAAGAGCTCTGCAAGTTTGGCCGGCGGCGGAGACGGAGCGCGAACAGAGGGGGCGTCCTTGAGCTGATGAATGGTTTGCTGCATAGACTCAATGATGCCGTACATTTCGATGGGGTCAAAAATCTTCAGCAAACTGGTCTGGGTGACAATGCCCAATCCCTTACCCCAGTTCCACGACACCACTAAACGGCGGACCCGACGATGCTGCATTTCTCGGTGAGCGTCCCATAGGGAATCCTGGGGACTGAGCAAAAACAGCGGTGTACTCATGACATCTTGCGCCAACAGCGACGTGAGATCGAGCTGCATCGATCTCAGTTGAACAATGTCCCGTTCGGTTACGATGCCGACCGGCGTAATCGCCTCCAGCCCCAACGCTGATTCTGTATCGGCAATCACAATACAGCTCACCCGATTAACGGTCATCTCCTGAGCCAAGGTCAAAACCGGTGTTGCGCGCTGAGCGTGGATCACATCTTGGCTCATGACATCTGCTACCCGCCGTAACTTGAGCAAGTTGGCTGGACGCAGCACCCGGCGAATGCTCTCTGGCGTCACCATGCCCACCAGCTCATCCGCATCGTTGACAATGGGTAAGTGGCGAATGCGGTAGCGCCGAAACAAAAACAGCACGGCAAAAATATCTTGCAGCGCCGACTGCTTAAGGACGTGAACTGGCGATGTCATCACGCGCTGGACCGACAGGTCCGAGATGTTGGCACAGGTGGCAGTTAGCCGGACAATATCGCGCTCAGTCAGAATACCAATGGGATAGCACTGACTAAGCACCAACGCATAGCTGGTCCGACGCCTTCTCGCCTCCCCTGCCTGACCACTCATTGCCGCAATCACATCTGCAATTGAAGCGTCAGCCGACACCGACAGAACGTCAGGGTCAACCGCATCATTTACCGAGGGCGTCACCGACTGTAAATCTGAAGGGTCCATCGGCGTACTTCTGAGAGATGTAACAGCAAATGCAGATCAAAGCATTGAAAAATATAGACTTTATTTAGCCTAAGGTGTACCATTACGAATGTAACGGAAAAGCTAGCAGGAGGATTGTCCCACAACGGATTATCCGACTTAAGGTCGTTCCCTTGGGTCAACGGCTAAACCAGCCGCCCCGCATTGCAGCTATTGGCTCCCCGCTTCCTCGGTTGACTCGAGTGACGATTTAACCGAGGAAGGCTTTCTATTGGCTCTGCCGTAAAGCCTATCTAGTACACGCTTGATCGATATCCGCTGCCATTGCCGTCCCCGCTTGGTGGTATAGCCCTGGTCGTTCATCCAGTTAGCAATTTGCTGCAGGGATTTTCCTGACTTATGGTGTCGCCGAATCAGTTCTATGACCTGTTGCTCTCTCTCATCCTGGGTGAGTTCACCGTTAACCACACGTTCGCCATATGCCGGTGAGCCATATCCAACGTATCCACCCTGGGCTGCCTTAGCGGCTCGTCCGGCCTGAAGACGCTGCCACACAGAGGCTTTGTCTTGGTCTTGGGAGTCTGAGTCTCGAGAACTGGCCTGTGGGGCTGTCATAGCAGGGTTTTGCCGTAGCGTTATGCTCCACTCTACCAAATCCGCTGACGAGATTTACAGTTTTAACCGCTTTCGCCGCATTTGTTGCGTTCGTCGCGGGACTAGGGACAACGCTTAACAATAACGCCTAACCATTTGACCTATGGCTTCTTCAATGACAAATCAGCCCGCAGAGGTGCGTTGCCCCACATGCGGTCAACCCGCACACCGTCAATACATTGAGTTATCCCACTTGTCTAAGGCCCTCGCTGCACGTTGCGATAAGGACAAATGGGTAATGCGCACCAGCTGTTCCACCTGTGACTACCTGATGTCTTTTTGTCCGCGAAGCGGTGCTGTAATTGAGGCCTGCACGTTTTAATCTCGGCTTTAATTAATCTCGGCTTTATAGCCGTCGTCACAAAGTGCCTTTTTTGGGGCCCTTGTTTGGGGAGCTTGTTTTGGATTTGTGCACGACGGCAGGCTACTGAGCGACCACACTCGGCACTTGAGCACCGGGATTGTCATCAGCAAAGTGGCAAGAGCTATAACGGCAGCAACCGATCGAAGGGCTCAAGTTGAGTTTTTGTAAACCCTAATTTATGAGGCGATATTCCCATGATGAGAGCACAAGAGATTATGACCACGGATGTGGTAACAATTAGTGGCTCAGCAACGGTTGCAGAAGCCGTTCAGTTAATGAAAGATAAAGGGCTGCGGGCACTGATTGTGGAGCGTCGCACCGAGGATGACCCCTATGGCATGGTGACGGAAACCGACATCATTTACAAAGTTGCCGCCTTTGGCCATGACCCCAAGGCCATGCGCGTCTATGAGATTATGACTAAGCCCTGTATTGTGGTCCCGCCAGAGTTGGGAGTTGAATATGTAGCTCGCCTCTTTGCACAAACCCGAATTCGCCGTGCACCCGTCGTACAAGGGCGATTGCTTGGCGTCATTTCCATCAGCGATATTCTGCGTAAAAGCGACTTTGTCGAAAAGCCAAAGAGCAATTTTGATATTTACCTAGAAGAAAATCCAGATGCGTTGGAAGCGAGGGAATACGATACTTAAGGTTAGAGATATCGCTAGGTGACAGATTTCGTAGGACGACTGATACTGCTATCTGGCTGAGCCCAGAACGAAATCGCTCCAGATATAGGGGCAGCTTCGTCTTACCCATACGACTGAGGCTTTAGCAACCCTACGACCGTTATCAGGCATGCCACCTAGCGACTCCCCCCTAGGGTAACCATCCCCATACAGTTAACACCCAGAGATAACCCAAGATGCTTACTGCAAGAGAAATCATGACCGCTGATGTGATCACCATTGGGGGTTCAGCGACGGTCGCAGACGCGGTCCAGTTGATGAAAGACAAAGGACTACGGGCACTGATTGTGGAGCGTCGCACCGAGGATGACCCCTACGGCATGGTGACGGAAACCGACATCATTTACAAAGTTGCTGCCTTTGGCCATGACCCCAAGGCCATGCGCGTCTATGAGATCATGACCAAGCCCTGCATTTTGGTTCCGCCCGATCTAGGGGTGGAGTATGTTGCAAGACTCTTTGCTCAGGCTCGCATCCGCCGTGCCCCCGTCGTGGAGGGAAGGTTACTGGGCGTCGTCTCAATCAGCGATATTCTACGCAAAAGCGACTTTGTTGAAAAACCAAAGCGTCTGTTCATCGAAGATGAAATTGAGGTCGCTCGCGAAGAAGCCCGCCGTGTTTGCGAGGAAAAAGGAGCGACAGCACCAGAATGCGCTGCCGCTTGGGACGTTGTTGAAGAGCTTCAGGCAACCGCATCACATCAGCGGAAGCGCTAAGCCCCATCCAGATTGAGACCCATCGCTTACCCGAAGGGAAACAACTGTTCTGGACCGGGCCTAGGGGATCGTTGACTTAGACGCGACGTTCAACAACTAGGGTAAAGCGAGCGACCATACCGCCGATGGCTGCGATCGCAACGAAAGGGGCAAAGAAGGCGATGCCCACAGCCCCGCCGATCAATCCTGCCGTCAGCGGGACTTCGAGCAGGACGCGTCCATCTGGATTTTTGATCAGTATCCGCCGTACATTGCTCTCTC
The DNA here is from genome assembly GCA_039821475.1 of Cyanobacteria bacterium J06632_22. GTDB lineage: Bacteria > Cyanobacteriota > Cyanobacteriia > Phormidesmidales > Phormidesmidaceae > CAWUKV01. The sequence goes on from JBCBOC010000369.1 coordinate 4,216, forward strand.
GAATCAGCTCCTGCACCTTATCCATTAAGGTGTCACCACTGATGGAGAACTCCTCCACTTGGGTATTGGGTGGGTCGACCTGAGACGAATTGGGGGTTTCGGGTGGGGTGTTAGACGCATTGGTCATGGCACATGTGCTCCATACAGTCGCAGCTACTGTAATACCACTTGTGCCATCGCCTGCGGGCTTTTCTATTGTTTCCTTAATGTTGTGGCAGATTGCCCGCTGCGCCAGTTGGGTCGTTGCCTTAGCTGGGCAGATCACCCTGCTGCCGTAGCAGGGGCAAAATACAGTCCGTCAGCAGCGGTGCGAGATCCAACTCGGTCTCTTGACCTGTAATCCATCGAATTTCTTCGATTTCGCTGGTCGGTGTCGGACGTCCCAATAAACGCCCCCGATAGACCGCCGCAATCAGTCGGGTGTTGGGCTCGTTGGCGGCCGCCGTCGTAAATTGACCCAGCGCCGTCACCGACGCGGGATCGGTCTGGCAGCCCAGTTCTTCGCTGACTTCGCGGGCTACCGCAGCCCCATCGGCCTCCCCAGGCAGCGGTTTACCGCCCGGAAACATGAACTTACATGTATGGCGTTTTCTTACCA
>JBCBOC010000558.1:0-3460 GCA_039821475.1 Cyanobacteria bacterium J06632_22
CAGACGTAGTTTGCTCAGCTCTAGATCTCAAATGGAGTAACAAACTCCGCCAATCTGCGGATGGGTAAACCGAAGGAATGGTGTGGTTGAGATGACAAGAGATGCAATGGAATAAAACAACACTTACGGTTAACCCCAACAATCAGTAAGGAAGGCCGTACTTTTATATCGCTAAAGCTTTGAGCGCCTTAAACTTAGTAGGGTGATCGCGTCTTCTTTTTATAAACTGTTTTCCGCATAATCGAGTTGTTGAGAAGCGCAACCCGAGACAACAACCATGAAAACGGCCACCATTGCCCATGCCGCCTATAGTACATTCGTCGAGCAGGTAAAAGCTCAAAAAGTACAACGGGCCACCGTTAGACCCCACCGAATTGACTATAGCCTCAAGCCCGCCGTCGGTTTTAAGCGCTTTTACACCACACCCCCAGCTGGAAAGGCTGAAGATATTAAAGCCATGCTGCGCCAGCATCAGGTAGATGTTGTTATCCCCGCCGATAACACAGGTGCTGTGGCAGGTGCCATGGGACTATTGCTGTCCACGGGGGCGTTGGTGGGCACCCTGGCCTGGCTATTCAAAAACAGCCCTGATAATGAGGCTATGGGCCTCAACAAAACTAAGGCCAGACCCTACGGCCCAGGCCAATCCCAGCGTGGCCGCAAAGCCAATGGCAAAACCGGTGTCACCTTTGCCGATGTAGCGGGGGTGGATGAGGCCAAGCAAGAGCTGAAGGAAGTCGTGGACTTTCTCAAAGATGGGGCAAAGTATCGTCAGATTGGGGCAAAGCTGCCCAAGGGGGTGCTGCTGGTAGGGCCGCCAGGAACAGGCAAAACCTTGCTAGCCAAGGCGATTGCAGGAGAGGCGAATGTGCCGTTTTTTAGCGTTTCTGCCTCAGAGTTTGTGGAGGTTTATGTGGGAGTGGGCGCATCGCGGGTGCGCGATCTGTTTGCCAAGGCAAAAAAGCAGGCCCCTTGCATCGTGTTTATTGATGAGCTTGATGCCATCGGCAAATCTCGTGGTGGGGGTGGCCCAAACAATGGCAACGACGAGCGCGAGCAGACGCTGAACCAGCTCCTTACCGAAATGGACGGCTTTGATGACAATAGTGGCGTCATTTTGATCGGTGCGACGAACCGACCTGAGATTTTGGACCCGGCGCTGAAGCGAGCGGGACGATTTGACCGCCAGATCATTGTCGATCGCCCGGACCGGAGCGGGCGGCTGGCGATTCTCAGGGTGCATGCGCGTCAGGTGACGATAGCCGCAGACGTGGACCTAACGGAAATCGCCACTCAAACCGCTGGTTTTGTGGGGGCTGACCTGGCAAACCTAATCAACGAAGCAGCCCTACTTGCTGCCCGTAATAACCGCTCCGCGGTGACGATGGCTGACATTTACGAGGCCATGGAGCGGGTGATGGCGGGTTTGCAGTTGCGATCGCGAATCCTTTCACCCATTGAGCGACAAACCGTGGCTTATCACGAAGTGGGCCATGCCATTGTGGCATCCCTAATGCCAGGAGCAACTCAAGTTTCAAAGATTTCCATTGTGCCCCGTGGCAAAGGGGCACTCGGCTACACAATGCAAACTCCAGCAGAGGACCGTTACCTGATGCTAGAGGATGAGCTGCGCGGTCAGTTAGCCACCCTACTGGGGGGCCGTGCCGCAGAGGAAGTCGTTTTTGGCAAAGTATCGTCCGGTGCCAGTGATGACATTCAAAAGGCGACGGACCTGGCAGAGCGGGCCGTGACACAGTACGGTATGGCTGCAGATTTGGGGCCGATCGCCTTTGTCGATACCCAATCAGAGTTTCTGCACCGCAGTAGCAGTCGCCGCCCGATGAGTGGCGAAGTTGCCGTAGAAATCGATCGTCAGGTAAAGCAGTTGATTCATCAGGCCCACGATATCGCCAAGGCTATTCTGGTGCTCAATCAAGCACTACTCCAGGCCATGGCCCAGACGTTACTTGCAGAAGATGTGCTCGAAGGCAAACAGCTACAGGAGATGTTGCTCAAGGCTCAGGCGCCTGTAAATACCCAAATTTGGGTAGCCAAAGGGAACAAGGTTTAACGGTGGTCACAGGTGTGAATCTTGACGCCATGTCCGTGCCTAAGCGACAGGGGCAACTTGCTTCAAAGTTGAAACCAACTCCAATAGATGAATCGGCTTACTAATATAGCCATCCATGCCAGCCGCTAAAAATCGTTCCCGATCACCTTGCATCGCATTGGCGGTCAGTGCAATAATCCTTGGCCGCTGTGGGGGTGACCAACGCTCGCAAATTTTGGCTGTTGCCGTTAGACCATCCATCACAGGCATTTGCACATCCATAAGGACAACATCATAGGGGTGCTGTTCTATGGCTTCAAGCGCCTTACAGCCGTCGCCAACAATATCAGGGTGATACCCCAATTTACTTAAGTACTGCTTGGCCAACTGTTGATTGACCAAGTTATCTTCCGCGACCAAGATCTTGAGCGGATGGCTTTGCCCTAAGGTAGAATCGAACCCATTATCTGGCAATGGATCTACTTTCTTCGGCAGTTGCACTTGCCCTTTTAGAACCTGGATCAGTATCTCATACAGGCGAGACTGTCGAATGGGCTTATTGAGAAAGGCTGCAAAATCAACCGCCTTTAACCGATGTTCTGGCAGCTCGGGTCGACCGATAGACGTCAACATCACTAATGGAACCTGCTGTCCATAAGATGACTGCGAACGAATACTTTCGGCTAACTTTAAACCATCCATGACCGGCATTTGCATATCCAGGATAATGGCGTCAAAGTCAGATTGGCAGCTTAATATCCCTAGCGCCTCGTAGCCCGACTGCACCGCAACTGGAACAATGCCCCAAGCCTGACTCTGCAAGGTTAAGATATCTCGATTGGTGGCATTATCATCAACAATAAGGATGCGTTTACCTGCCAATCGATCATCGTTTTGAACAGCGAGGAAAGTTGTATCTGCCTCAGGTGAAACTTGAGTCAATATTGAAAATGAGAAACAAGACCCTTCACCTACAGTACTCGTTACCGTCATAGAACCGCCCATCAGCTCACTGAGCTGTTTGCTAATGGCTAAGCCCAGCCCTGTACCGCCATATTTACGCGTAGTAGAGGCATCAACTTGGCTAAAGGACTTAAAAAGCCGCTCCATTTTGTCAGCCGGAATACCAATACCAGTATCCTGCACAGAAACCTGAACCGTCACCCATTCGCCGTCAACTGCAGGACTGGGCGGTTCGACAGGTGTCGTCTGAACCTTAACCACAATTTCACCGTCATGGGTAAATTTAACGGCGTTACCCAACAAATTAACCAAAATCTGTCGTACTCGAGTGACATCCCCAACTAAAGTATTCGGCACATCCGGATCAACGAAGAGGGCGGTCTCAAGGCCCCGCGTCTCGTCAATTGTCGACGGCAGGTCCATGCGGTCTGGCCGGGGCGGCGCGAC
>JBCBOC010000225.1:0-6304 GCA_039821475.1 Cyanobacteria bacterium J06632_22
GGCGGTGCCACCGAATTAATAAAGGACTGTTACGCCTTCACCGGGGCCTTGGGGGACGCGGACGTCCGCGTCGTCCGTTGGGTTAAGGGACTTCTGGGGGGATTGCTGGGCTGACTTTGGGGTGGACTTTTTAGGCGAATCGCTCACAGTTGCCAGAGAAATAGAGGGTAGTATCGTCGCGCGGCTCTAGACTCAAGGCCAAGCACAATCATTGCCCTCAATTTACCCTGTCGGTGGCACAATAGTCAGTCGATACACGGGAATCAGCGTTGAACAGGTGGAGCCATGATTGAAGTCGAGGGGCTCAGTAAGAATTACGGGCCAACGGTGGCTATTCAGGATGTGTCGTTTCGGGTCGAGCCGGGAGAGATTCTGGGCTTTCTCGGTCCCAACGGGGCGGGCAAGACAACGACGATGCGCATTTTATCGGGCTACTTGCCTGCGACCAGCGGGACGGCCCAAGTGGCTGGCTGTGAGGTGCATACGGATTCTATGGCGGTACGGCAGCGGATTGGCTATTTGCCAGAAACGCCGCCACTGTATCCGGATATGACAGTTGAGAGTTTTTTGTACTTTGTGGCACGGATTAAGGGAGTGCCTGCGGGAAAGCGTGAGGTGCAGGTGGACTCGGCCATCCAGCGATGTAATCTGGGCGAGAAACGCAAGGTGCTGATCCGCAAGCTGTCGAAGGGCTTTCGGCAGCGGGTGGGCATTGCCCAGGCCATTGTCCACGACCCGCCTGTCATCATTCTGGATGAACCGACAGTGGGGCTGGACCCGCGCCAGATTATTGACGTCCGCAACCTGATTAAAACGCTGGCAGGGCAGCACACCATCATTTTGTCGACCCACATTTTGCCAGAGGTGAGCGCAACCTGCGATCGCGTGGCCATCATCAATCGGGGGCGTATCGTCGCGACCGATACCCCTGAGAATCTACAGGCCCAGATTGCTGGGCAGTTGGGTTATGCCATCGAAATTCAGGGTGACGTAGAGAAGGCTAAAACCGTTTTGGCCGAACTGGAGCCGGTGGAGTCGGTGGAGTCATTAGCCGTAGAGGATCTGGCTGAGGGGCACCACCGTTTGCAGGTGGTGGCGGCTAAAGGCAGCGATCCAGGCAGTGCGATCGCATCTACGCTGGTCAATGCCGAGCTAGACCTGTACGAACTCACCCGCAACCGTGTCAGCCTGGAGGATGTCTTTATTAACCTGACCATGTCCGACGCGACCACCGCCGCCGCGCCCAACCCCAAGGGGCAGGGCAGGGCCAAAACAGCCAACGCCAGTCCGACACCAGCAGCGACTCAGGACGCGGGTGAAACACTAGCAACACCAACAGTTGAGACACCGGTCTCTGAAACACCGGCATCTGATTCATCTAACCCGGAGGCCAGCGATGAATAACATTCGAACTGTCTTAAGTAATGTGCTGGCGATTTATCGGCGAGAGTTACAGAGTTATTTTGGGTCACCCTTGGCCTATGGTGTGGCTACCGTATTTTGGCTATTGGCCGGCATTCTACTGGCGATCAGCGTATTTGGGCCCAGTGGCCTGCTGTTTCAGCAGGCGGCTATGGACCAAGCACAGATTCCGGCCCCGCCCATCGATATGGCCTATGAATTTATGCGCTTCTTTTTAGGGCTGTTGGGGTCGCTATCGATGTTTGTGCTGCCCATGCTGTCCATGGGTCTCTACACCGAAGAGCGTAAGCAAGGCACGCTGGAGCTGTTGGCCACGTCCCCGGTGACGAATTGGGCTGTGGCCTTCGGTAAGCTGCTGGGGGTGGTCACCTTTTTTATCACCATGTTGGTGCCGCTGTTGGTGTGCGAGCTGCTAATTGTGGGGGCTGCGGACCCGCCGCTTAACTTGGTTTCCCTGCTCGTGGGCCACCTGGGCCTGATTTTGCTGGCAGCCAGCATCCTGTCCTTAGGCATGTTTGTCTCTTCCCTCACGTCTAGCACGGTGCTAGCCGCGATGATGACCTTTGGCCTGATGCTGGTGTTGTGGATTTTAGAGGGCCTTGGAGAAGCAGTCCCTGGGCCAGCGGGGGCGGCGCTGGCGCACCTGTCCGTGCTGAATCACTACGACGACTTTATTCAAGGCATTTTTGACACCAGCGGTGTGGTGCTGTTTGGGTCTTATATTTTGCTGGGGTTGTTTTTAACGGCCCAGTCCATTGAAGCGCTGCGGTTTCAGCGTAGTTAGGGGAGGAGGACGATTGTGTTTCAACGACGCTATCTGCGATATCTGATTTGGCCGGGTCTCGCGACCGTCACGGCGGGTTTGGTGGTGGGGGCATTGGCAGGGTGGACGACGCTGCCCTTGGTACTGATCATTGTGGGTTTAATGCTGATGGCCGCCAGTATGATGCTGGGGGGCTATGCCTGGGGACAGTTCTGGCGAAGCCGTTCGACCCAGAGCGGGACCAATGCGGTGTTGGCAACGCTGTCGGTACTGCTAATTATCGGCCTGGTGAATTTTGTCGGTGCCCGCTACGACCAACGCTTGGACCTGACTGAAAATCAGCTGTTTACGCTGGCACCAGAATCTCAAACGGTGGCCAAAAACCTGGAGCAGCCGGTGACGGTCTACGTGTTTGATGAGGTGCTTAACCCCACCGATCGCCAACTGCTGGAGAGCTACCAGCGCTTTAATAGCGATATCAGCTACGAATGGGTGAATCCCTTTCAAGAGCCTCAACTGGCTCAACGGTTTGAAGTGGCGGCACCGGGAGAGGTTTACCTGGCGGTGGGCGATCAGGAGATTTTTGTCCAGCAGTTAGGGCAAGAGCGTCTATCCGAGCGGGATTTAACCAATAAGCTAGACCAGCTTGGCGCGGATAACAGTGCGACGGTGTACTTCCTGCAGGGACACGGCGAGTACCCCATTGACGGTAGCGCTACGGGCTTTGCCCAGGCGGCCCTAGCCCTAGAAGACGAGAATTTTACCGTGGAGGCGCTAGACCTAGCCGATACCCAGGCGGTGCCAAGTGATGCTGCGGCGATTGTCATTGCCGGACCACAACAGGCTCTGTTTGGGCCGGAGCAGCGGCTACTAGCGAACTATCTGACGGCGGGTGGTGGCGTTTTGCTATTGGTGGACCCCCAGATCCAAACGGGACTAGAGCCGTTGCTCTCGGACTGGGGAGTAACCCTCGACGACCGGCTGATTGTGGATACCTCCAACCGGGGACAGATTGTCGGGTTGGGGCCGGCCGCCCCCCTGGTGACCGAGTATGGTAGCCACCCCATTACCCTGGAATTTGACGGCGGGCGTTCGTTTTACCCCCTGGCCCGCCCCGTTCGCCTAGAGGAGAAGCCGGGCGTCCGAGCTGAGCCACTGCTGCTGACTGACCCCCAATCCTTCGCGGAACCGGTGTCAGAAACGGGACAGCTAGATGTGGACACAGAAGCGTCCCCCGGTGGCCCGTTTAACATTGGGGTTGCGTTGGACCAGCCATCGGCCGTGCCAGACGCGGCGCCGACGCCCGAGCCCGATGACGCTGAACCAGACGTCGCTGAACCAGACGTCGCTGAACCAGACGTCGCTGAACCAGAAGCTGACCCTGTCGAGGCCGCTGAAACTGAACCCGAACCGGCGCCCCCGGCCGAGACGGCCAAACGCTCAGACGAATCCCGCTTGGTGGTGATTGGCAATGCCGCCTTTGCCACCGATGGCCTGTTTGACCAGCAGCTAAATGGTGATGTGTTCCTCAACACGGTGTCCTGGCTCAGTCAGGTGGACAATCCCACCCTGTCTATTCGGCCCAAGGACCCGACCAATCGTCGCATTGTCATGACCGTGCAGCAGCAAGTCTTGGTCTTGGTGCTAGCAGGCTTAGTCATCCCAGCAATGGGCATTGTTGGGGCCGGCGTGACCTGGTGGCGTCGCCGCTAAACCCAAGGACATCGACAATTTTTTATGAAATTACAGAAGAGTACCCTAGCCCTATTGATTAGTGCCGCGGCCCTGACTTTTGGGGTGGTCGTTTACGAAACCCAATACAGCGATGGCCCCCAGGCAGAGGACGCCGAGTCGGGCGAGCGTCTCTTTACCTTTGAGGAAACTGACGTGGCTCGGTTATCCCTGCAGCGTGAAGACACGACCTTGGCGTTTGAGCAAAATCTGGACAACCCCGACATTGAAATCAGCTGGCGCATGGTGGAGCCGGAGGCCACCCTGGCGGAACCGGCAGCGGTGGCCTACTTGCTCAATATCTTGACCACTGACCCGAGCCTACAAACCCTAACGGCAACGCCAGAACAGGTGGCCCAGTATGGCTTGGACGAACCGGATGCCGTGATTGAGCTGGTACTGGCAGATGAGACCACCCATACGGTTAAGGTCGGCGGCACAGACTTCAGCGGCGATAACCGCTACGTACAAGTGGATGAGGGTGAGACGGTGTACGTCGTTTCGGGGGGGCTCACCAACGGGATTGAGCGCCCCGTAGCGGAATGGATTGCGGCGACGGATGAGCCGACATCAGGTGGCGAGACGGCTGATGAGACGGCCGGTGACGGCGCAGCGCCTGACGGCGAAGATGCGGATGCCACGGATGCCGGAGCGGCGCAACCCGCTGGAGAAGAATAGCCTTTACCCAGCCCACGTTCATTGCGACCCAACGTCGTTTTTCCTATGACTTCTGCGACGGCGACACTATTAATTTCCTGCCCGGATCAGCAAGGCCTGGTGGCAAAGCTGGCGAACTTTATATACGCCAATGGTGGCAATATTGTCCATGCGGATCAGCATCGAGACTCGGCTTCGGGACTGTTTTTGTCCAGAATTGAGTGGCAGCTAGAGGGGTTTCAGCTCAGTCGGGAATTGGTGGGGCCTGCCTTTGGTGCGATCGCAACCCCGCTCCAGGCCACCTGGCAACTCCACTTCTCCGACACAACACCTCGCCTCGCCATTTGGGTTAGCAAGCAGGACCATTGCCTGCTGGACCTGCTCTGGCGGCACCAGGCGGGGGAGTTCTCCGCTGAAATTCCGTTGATTATCAGTAATCACGATAAGTTGCGCCCCATTGCCGAGCAGTTTGGCATCGACTTTCATCATTTACCCATCGCCCCCGACACCAAACCTCAGCAGGAGCAGGCCCAGCTAGAGCTGCTAAGCCAATACAAGGTTGACCTAGTGGTGTTGGCGAAGTACATGCAGGTGCTCAGCCCCAGCTTTCTGGAGGCCTTTCCGACGGTTATTAATATCCACCATTCTTTTTTGCCCGCCTTTATGGGAGCCAACCCCTACCAGCGCGCCTTTGAGCGCGGTGTCAAAATCATTGGTGCCACGGGCCACTACGTTACCCCTGACCTAGATGCAGGCCCCATCATCGAGCAAGACATCGTCCGCATCAGCCACCGCGATGGCGTTAAAGATTTAGTCCGCAAAGGCAAAGACCTAGAGCGCATCGTACTGGCTCGGGCCGTGCGCCTGCATCTGCAAAATCGGACGCTGGTCTATGGCAATCGGACCGTAGTGTTTGAGTGACGTAGTGTTTGAGTGAGGCGCAGCGATCCCACCCAGCGTAGCGACACCCTGATCGACTACAATAATGAGCATAAATACTCATTGTGTGCGCAGGTAACTTATTAAGCTTCCCATCGACCTGACCGTCCTCACGTCCCATCGGACGATATAGTGGGGAACGGATGGAACCGATTAGTAACCCTAGACAGGTTCAATCACAGGTATAAGCGAACGGTATCCCAATTACCCGTTACAATTCTTAAAATGGAGCCATAATGTACCTGGCGCATACACCGATAGGGAATGACATCTTTGGTATTGGGTAACTTTCCAATGACGGGTCCGGGCGGTGACCAATTGGTCAGTAAAGCCGTCAGCGCCGCAATTGCAGCGCTCTTTAAGCGTACCGGCAAGTTAGAAGCAACGGTTCGGGCCGAACCCGTCTCCAAGCTAATGCAGGGCAGCGTCGATGGATTCGACTTCATCGGCAATGACATGCTCATGTATAACGGCCTTCGCATTCAGTCCATGGAGCTGTACGTCCAGGCGGTGTCCCTAGACTTCGGCGCTATTTTCCGAGGTAAGGTCAATCTACGCCAGCCGACCCAGGCCTCCATGCGTGTAGTCCTCACTGAGGACGACCTGACTACATCGTTCAATACGCCTTTCGTTGTCAGCAAGCTGCAGCAGCTTGAAATCGACGGCAAGGAAATCCTTTTTCAAAATACGGAAATGACGCTGAATGACGATAAGTCGCTGCGTCTCAAAACCCAGGCCCGTGCCGGTACCTTCGCCCCCTTCCGCGACATTGACCTAGCGGCTGACCTGGAC
>JBCBOC010000718.1:0-2505 GCA_039821475.1 Cyanobacteria bacterium J06632_22
ATCTTTGAAATCCGCTGTGGTTGTATGAAGCTGAGCAACCGCTTTGTTACCCCGTCTTAGTTGATATGACGGAGATGTTCAAATACAGCAAAGCGGTTGCTGTTGGCTGATTTCGACCGTAGAACTGCTGAGCAAATAGGGCCTCACACTGGGAGGATGGTACGGCAGTATTGTGGGAATTACCGAGGCGATCCCGCGTTTCCCACATCAGTACTTCACAAAACTGTGGCTAGGGCAGTCGAAGGGAGCTATCGCTCTCACCACTTGGCTTAGGACAATCCTGGCGCTCAATTGTCTAATATGGTCGCCCAGTTGCCCGCTGTCGTGCACAAATCCCAAACAAGGGCCCAAATAAGGGTCCCAAACAAGGGGCTTTGTAGCGACGGCTATACCAACCCTTCGATGGCGTTAAGGGGTGACCACACCCAGGACGTCAGTGTCAGACACTGTCCTTGGCAACTCGACGAAGGCAATAGAGTCGTTCGTGTCGGAAAATCGATACTCGACAGCTCAAACAGGGCGGCCTACCCTATCGGACCGATAACGCTAAAATTCGCGAGCCAGACAATCCAGAATCTGATGGGCTACAGATAGCTTGCTGCCTGTGGATATTGGGGTTTGAGTGCCGGATGCAGAGAGGAAAATGGCTTGATTGGTCTCGCTGCCAAAGCCACTGCCGGGCTGATCAATGGGATTGGCAACGATGGCGTCTAGCCCTTTGCGAGTCAGCTTAGCTTTGGCAGGGGCAAGAATATCGCCGGTTTGTGCGGCGAATCCAACGATCTGCTGATCTGCGCGTCGGTGCTGCACTAACTGCGCCACGATATCTGGTACGGTCGTCAAATCTAGCTTGGCTGGCAGTTGAGCTTTGGGCAGTTTCTCAGCCATGGTTTGCCGTGGCCGAACGTCTGCTACGGCCGCAGCCATAATGAGCCAGTCTGCCGTGGGTAGCTGTTCTGTTAGTGCTTTGGCCATCTGGGCCGCGTTCTCCGTTGGCCACGTCAGAACATCCCTAGGAATTTGGGCCACTAGCGTCGCTTCCATGGGGCCGTGGACCAGCTCAACCTTTGCACCTCGATGAAGGGCTGCCTGGGCTAAGGCCAACCCCATACGTCCTGTTGAGGGATTGCCGATGAACCGGACAGCATCCAAATACTCGCGGGTACCACCCGTGCTGATGAGTAAGCGCTTACCGCTGAGATCCCGTTGGCCCTGGCTGTGGATCAGTGAATAAATGTGATTGAGGATGTGTTGTGGATGGGCCATGCGGCCTGTCCCGATGCGATCGCAAGCCAGCCGCCCTGCCGCGGGACCCACCGTGTGATATCGATCATCCTGCTGGAGCTGTTCCCAATTGCGCTGCACACTGACCTGCTGCCACATGTCGGTATTCATGGCAGGGGCCAGCAGCACCGGGCAGGTAGAGGCCAATAGCGTATTAGTCAGTAAGTTGTCCGCCAGACCGTGGGCCAGTTTACCCAACGTATTCGCTGTCAGAGGTGCTATCAGAATGAGGTCAGCCCATTCCCCCAGTTCAATGTGCAAGGGACGGTCTTGGGTAGCCTGCCAGAAGTCGGCATCGGTATAGGCGCGATGGCGGGATAACCCTGCGAAGGTGACTGCACTGACAAAGGCTTGGGCCGCGTCGGTTAGGACGACTCGGACCTGGGTTGGGGGGTGAGGGGGTTCGGATTTGGCTAGGGTGGAAACGACTTCGCAGACTTTGTAGGCGGCGATGCCGCCGCTGATGGCGATGAGGATATTGTGGGGACGGTTTGCGGCAGGCACAGTTTGTCTTTTTAGGGATCGATAACGGCAGGTTATTCTGCACGGGGATTTCCTCCCCGCCCCCCTCCTGACGTGGGGGCCCAGGCTCCCCCACACCCCCCGAACGAGTTTTAGGAAGAGAACTGGCAAGCAGCGTAATGGGCTGATTGGGGTTTCGGCTAGGTGGATCAGAATGCGCTCGGGCGCATCCTGAAAGCTTTGGTTATCCCACTCACAGGCCTATTAATGCTGATGTTTGAAACCTCGATGCTTGTGCTGTTAGCGCAAGCAAAAGACTAAAGCCAGAAAGTGCTATTCCACCAAAAAGGCCAAACCCCAAAGGCAACCCACATCGATTTTTAATTTTTCTGGCCCTTCGTTCAATGCGGTAACTCATGCCACCTCATCAAAGCCAGAAAAATAAAACCCACCCAGCCGATCACCGAGACAACCCCTTTAACTAAACGGGATACCCTTCTTAACTAAACGGGATACCCTTCCTTACGAGGGTTGCTAGGGCGGCGTCCCGCCCTGGCCCAGGGGGGAGCGGGGGAACTCGGAGGGACCCCCGCGCAGGATCTCTAACTTTTTACCCACAAACCCAAACGACCTGAAATCATTAGGAACTGGCAGAATTCGAAGGTCCCCCGCGCAGGATCTTTAACTCAACGCCTAAAACCCCAGCTTCACCCCAAAAAACTAAGCCAAATATAGCGCTCGCCACTTTGCTTAGGACAC
>JBCBOC010000202.1:0-6608 GCA_039821475.1 Cyanobacteria bacterium J06632_22
GTGGATTCAACGCCGAGACTAACCCGGTGCGCAGCCGCTGATTATCGATCACGCTGTAGCTGAGGTACATATCGTCGGTCTCGTAGGCGCGAATACGATGGGCCAGGCGCCGTCCCGTGACCATCCCCGTGCGCCCCAGCCAGCGCAATAGCGGTAGATAGTAGCGATTAGGCGCCCCCAACAGGTCCTGGGACGCAAGCGTGTAACGGGCCACCGGGGCCAAGGTTTGGCAGGCTGCCAGGGTAGCTTTGTTGCAGTTTTGAAAGAAAAACAGGTCAAGGGGTTGGCCCGTTTGGTGATTGAAGGTTGCGATCGCATCGCGCATGGCCCGAATATCCAACCATTGCCGTTCGGTCCCCTCCCCATCATCAGGGCTCAATTGCATCAGCCGCCCCCCATGGCCCACCACAGACAGCATCCATTGATGCGCAACATACTGGCTCGCAGCCCAATGCAGAAAGTCAGCAAACACCGTGGGGCTGGCACTATTCGTGTCTGTCAGCGCCTGTGTCTGCCCCCCCTGACGAGAAATGACATATCGCGTCATAGTGCGCTGATCCGTCGTATCCGCCTGCACCAGCACCAGGACTTGATCCGAGACCACACCCTCGGCTAGTACCGTCAAAATCTCCTGGGCATAGCGACTCAGATCATTGTCATAGGGCATCCAGTACAGCAAAATCCAGCGATACCGGGGGAATGCTGAAGCAGCAACGGGTGCACCAGCCATTGCCAGTCCCCCCGCCGATAATAGTTTGATCACCCGCCTACGGTTGAGCATGCCGTCTATGCTGTTTCTGTCTGCATCATCACCCTACTGTCCCCCTGAGCCCACCTCTATCCGTAACGATGTCTAACCTTCAGACGCTCCTCGAAAAACTCCATCAGGACATTCAGCCAGTCACCGACGGTACGGTCGCAACCTACATCCCAGAACTGGCCAAGGTCGATCCCCAGCATTTCGGCATCAGCATCGTCACCACCACTGGCCAAATCTTCAACGTGGGCGATATCGCCCAAAAGTTCACGATCCAGTCCATCTCCAAGATCTTTGCCTACGGTATGGCCCTCCAAGACCACGGTCGCGAAGTCCTCCTAGAGCGGGTTGGCGTCGAGCCCACCGGTGACCCGTTCAACTCCATTATTCGCTTAGATGAGGGCTCTAAACGACCCTATAACCCCATGATCAACGCTGGGGCCATCGCCACAACCAGCCTAATCAAAGGACAGGACGCCACCGACAAACTCAACCGACTACTGACCACCTTTAAGCAATACATGGGCAACGACGTCTTTATCGACATGCCCACATTTATGTCCGAGCGAGCGACGGGTCACCGCAACCGAGCCATGGCTCACCTGATGCTCAATTTCGGCATGATCGAAGAGAACATAGAAGCGGCCCTGGACCTATACTTTCAGCAATGCGCTGTCATGGTGACCTGCCAGGACCTGGCCATGATGGCCGCCACCCTCGCAAACCAAGGCCAAAATCCCATCACCCAAGTGCAGGCCGTAGGCGCCGACTACATCCGCGACCTGCTCAGCGTCATGTACACCTGCGGCATGTACAACAGAGCCGGAGAATGGGCCTATCGCGTCGGCATTCCGGCCAAGAGCGGTGTCTCCGGGGGGATCCTAGCCGTCGTTCCTGGCCAGGCGGGGATCGCAACCTTCTCTCCCGCCATAGACGCCCACGGCAATAGCGTACGCGGCGTCCGGGTATTTGAAGCTTTATCACAGGAATACGGTCTACATTTGTTTGATCTATCTATGGGCCGCTGTAGTTTTGCAAAAGCTATCAGCGCCTGAGCCAAATGACCGATTTCATTATGTTTAAATCTACTAGCCCACCCTAGACAGAAACAGAAGACAAGCCAAAACCCCCACCTAGAAACAATCACAGCTTTTTTATTGTTCTTTCAGATTTCGGTCGCAAACATGAAGAGATGCTACGAAACCCAGCCACGTCAGCCGATTCATGGCGAAGGACAGGTCAGAAGAACAGATGACGTCCCTAAAAAACCCCAAAAAATTGTGTTTTTGTGAAGCTGGGTGCTTGCAGAGGCAAGGATTACGTGATACAACAGCGAAGTTGTTTTAGGTTCCTGGTGATGAATAAGGGTGAACTTATCGACGCCGTTGCAGAAGCTGCGGGTGTATCCAAGAAAGATGCCGACGCAGTGGTATCTGCCACCATTGAATCCATTATGTCCGCTGTGGCTAGTGGAGAAAAAGTAACGCTGGTTGGTTTTGGTACGTTTGAAGCGCGCGACCGCAAAGCGCGTGAAGGTCGTAACCCCAAAACGGGTGAGACCATGACGATTCCAGCTACGACTGTGCCTGCTTTTTCTGCCGGTAAAGGCTTCAAGGAGCGTGTGGCCTCAGCTTAAGCCCTGTCCAGTCTAAAGCCTGTAGATTTCCTACGGAAAACTGCAGCTCTGGACGTGGCCAAGCGTTAGCCACTCGACTGTTCTCGTGATCGCTGTTGTCCGTCAAAGTTGTCTGATAGCGTAGGTTTGCAGTATCCATCTGCAATGTCAATCTGCGTAACGTGATTTAAATAACATTTCCACTGTGCTGGGCTACGCCTAGCACAGTTTTTTATGGTCTAAAGAAATTCAGTCGCCTGCGCTGCCGGGGCTTCGCTATGTTTTAACCTCAAATGATGGATTAAACACGGGCCAAATTGATCAATACAGGATATAGTTCATGTGTACTCAATTCAACGTAGCGTTTGTCACGACACCGCTGACGGCGCTGCTTTAGCCGGTGCTGTTACCGCACCAGTGACACACCTTGCGATTCAGTGGCGTTGCCGTCGATCGCAAAAGTCGGTGATCGCTCTGCCGCGTTGATCAAGACAAATCGGAAGCAAACTCTCCGCGGCTCGCGCCCCGGACCTGCAACTGAGCTTGGCCTCGCTGGCACATCACCGTTCTTTCTCAATGTCAAAGGCAAGCCCCCTCAGCTTAAGGGGCCTATGTATAACCGTCGCCACAAAGTTCCTTTTTTGGTGCCTTTTTTGGGGTTTATGCACGACGGCGGGCCACTGGGCGACCCTGCTGGGAACTTGAGCGCCAGAATTGTCTTAAGCAAAGTGGCGAGAGCTGTACATTCACAGGAGAACTTAATGGGTATTCGCAATGGTTATGACGAAGGCATCTTTTGCTGGGTAGAACTGGCCACCAGTGACGCCCCTGCCGCCAAGCAGTTTTACAACACGCTCCTGGGCTGGCAGTTTCAAGACTTTCCCATGGAAACCGGTGACATTTACGCCATGGCCCATAAGGGTGAGCGTCCCGTTGCAGCACTGTACCCGCTGATGCCAGACATGCTTGAGCTCAATATTCCGCCCCACTGGCAAAGCTATATCAACGTCAAAGATGTCGATACCACCACCCAGCGTTGGCAAGCCCAAGGTGGCACCGTCATCCGTCCCCCTTTTGACGTTGAGGGGTATGGCCGCATGGCTATCGTCAAAGACCCTACTGATGCTGTTGTTAGCCTGTGGCAGGCCGGTTCACACATTGGTGCCCGGGTGGTAAACGAAGTCAACACGTTCTGTTGGGCAGAACTGCAAACCCGCGGTGTAGAAAAGGCCGCAGAATTTTACAAATCTGTTCTTGGCTGGGAGATCGAAACCGAAGACAAGCCGCCTTTTTACACCACGGCAAAAGTCAACGGACATATGAACTGTGGCATGTTTGATATGGACAAAGTCAATCTGCCGCCCGAGATCCCCTCAACATGGGCAGTCTACTTTAATGTGGAGAATCTCGATCAGTCCCTTGAGATTGTCAAAAGCGAGGGGGGCAGGGCACTCATCGAGCCTGTCGCGATTGATGTCGGTCGATTTGTTAGCATTGCCGACCCTCAAGGCGCTGTTCTCACCATCATGGAACTCAAGTATGTAGACGATTAGTGATCTGTCAGCCGGTCTATCAACGTTAGCCTTGCGAGGGCGGATGATGGGTATGCCAGTGGTGGGCAATCTCGACCCGGCGGCATACCCAAACCCGATTATGGGCTTGGACGTGGTCTAAAAATCTCATCAGACCGGCAATCCGGCCAGGATGCCCCGCCAGCCGACAGTGTAGCCCTACACTCATCATTTTGGGCGTAGTCTCCCCTTCGGCATAGAGGACATCAAAAGCGTCTTTGAGGTAGGTATAAAACTGTTCTCCAGTGTTAAACCCTTGGTAGGTGGCAAACCGCATATCGTTGTTGCTGAGGGTGTAGGGAATCACCAAATGGGGTTTGCCGTATTCGGTGTTCCAGTAGGGCAAGTCGTCGGCATAGCTATCGGCATCGTAGAGGAATCCCCCTTCTTCTATCACTAGCCTACGCGTGTTTGGGCTAAGCCGCCCCTGGTAAAAACCCAGCGGGCGACTGCCAATCACCTCGGTATGAATTTTAATCGCCTGCTGAATGTGTTCCCGTTCTGTTGTTTCGCCGACGTATTGATAGTCAATCCACCGATAGCCGTGACTGGCCACTTCCCATCCGGCCTCCACCATGGCCTGACCGGCGGCCGGATTGCGGCCCAGTGCCATGGCCACAGCATAGACCGTCACGGGGAGTTGACGCTGGGTAAACAGGCGATGCAACCGCCAGAAACCCGCCCGGCTGCCATACTCGTACATCGACTCCATGTTGATGTTGCGTACCCCCAGCAGAGGCTCTGCACCAACCGTTTCCGACAAAAACGCCTCCGATGCCGCATCGCCGTGGAGAATGCAGTTCTCTCCCCCTTCTTCGTAATTAATAACAAACTGCAAAGCCAGGCGGGCATCATGGGGCCATTGGGGATGGGGCGGATGCTGACCATAGCCAATCAGGTCCCGAGGGTAGGCAGAGGAGGAAGACATTGAACCGTGGAGTTTAAACCCTGGATAAGGAGCAAATTAAGCAAGCATTGTATTGTAGTGGGGAGGGTCGTGCTTCAGCAGAGTTGCACAACTTTGCACTCCAGCTGAAGTCGTTAAGGTAAGGTTTAAGCCTTGGCCACGTCCGGAACGCTGGGACTGTAATCATGACACTGTCACCCCACATACCATGACGTCTTCTGACTATGCCATCAGACCGATGACTCGCGCTGAATTGGATCAGGTCGTGGGCTGGGCCGCCGCAGAAGGCTGGAATCCCGGAATGAAGGATGCAGACTGTTTCTATCGGGCAGATCCAACGGGGTTCAGAGTGGGTTTGTTAAACGGTCAGCCCATTGCCGCAATTTCAGCGGTGAAGTACGGCACATCCTTTGGCTTCATTGGGTTTTACATCGTCAGACCCGAGTTTCGGGGGCAGGGTTACGGTTGGCCCATTTGGCAGGCAGGCATGGCCGCGCTGGCGGGCCGCAACGTGGGGCTCGACGGTGTGGTAGCCCAGCAAGCCAACTATCTAAAGTCGGGGTTTAGTCTGGCCTATCGCAACATTCGCTACGAAGGGAAAGTAACCAGCTCGATGGCTGAGGTAAGCGGGTTGGTGCCACTCGCCTCACTCCCGGTAGAGGCCGTCATCGACTACGACCGACGCTTTTTTCCAGCTGAACGAGAACAATTTTTGCGCGGCTGGTTGGCACAGCCCACGCACAGGGGACTGGGCAAGGTGAGCGGCAATGACCTGATCGGCTATGGCGTTTTACGTCCTTGCCAGACCGGGTACAAGATTGGGCCACTGTTTGCGGAGACAGCAGAAATCGCTGAAGACATTTTTCGGGGGTTGCGATCGCACCTCCCGCCAAACACCCTGTTCTATCTGGATACCCCCGAGATTAACCCTGCGGCCGTTACCTTAGCTGAAAAATACAATATGCACCGCAGCTTTGAAACAGCGCGGATGTATACGCAGCAGGCGCCCGATCTACCCCTAGACCAAATCTTCGGCGTCACCACCTTTGAGCTGGGTTAACCCAGACCCCGTATAGCCCGCTTCAACGCAAGTGGCACAGTCGCAAATACAGCACCCGCCACTTTGTTTAGGACATTTGTGACACTCCAGAGCCTGGGGTGGGAACTCAATGGCCCACCGTCATGCACAACCCAGCCCCAAAGAGCCTTTGTGACGACGCCACAGCGTCAGAGCGTTAGGCCGCCAACAGCTTGTAGGACTAATCCTATGCACTCTTTCATGCCCTCGGCCAACCCAATTTTCTAGCGTTGATAGCCCCTTAGCCTTTACCGAAAAATCCGAAAATTGTCGCGGTCCTCGATGGTAATCCGCCCGTGGCCAGCAATGTGAGACCGGGGCTGGTCGCCCGGGGGGAAGGTGATAATTCTAAAAATGTAGATGCCACTGAGCCGAGGTGTATGTTGGGGACGTAGCGCAATGGTCACCTGGCGTCCTGGTTCAATCGGTGGGTCAAACACAACGCTAATCGTTTTAGTATCCGCATCCGCGGTGACCGCTCCAACCGTCAGCTCATCCCCTGGGCTAAAGCGGGTGCCTTCAAAGGCACGGGTGTCTTGCAGTCGATAGGGTCTGATGTGAGACACCAGGTTCTGTGGAACAATATCTACCCGATACAGCGGCTCGTCCGCCGTTTCCGCCAGCTCAACTGTAAAAAACTGAGTAGAGTTGCGCTGTCCAGGCTGGGCTGCGGTACTGGA
>JBCBOC010000158.1:0-7308 GCA_039821475.1 Cyanobacteria bacterium J06632_22
TCGGTAAGTACCATCACCACGGTGAACAGGCCGTCTACGATGCGCTAGTGCGGATGGTGCAGGACTTTTCCAGACGCGATCCATTACTTAACGGCCATGGCAACTTTGGCTCGGTAGATAACGATCCGCCAGCGGCCATGCGATATACCGAAACGCGACTCGCCCCCATTGGTAATAGCGCGCTGCTGGAGAATATTGACCAGGCCACGGTGGGCTTTACCGACAACTTTGACAGTTCCCAACAGGAGCCGGTGGTGCTGCCCGCGCAGTTACCGAACTTACTGCTGAACGGGAGCTCTGGAATTGCTGTGGGCATGGCCACTAACATCCCACCCCATAACCTGGGAGAAGTCGTCGATGGGCTCATCGCCCTGATTGACCGACCCGATTTAAGCGAAGAGAAACTGTTTCAGCTCATTCCTGGCCCCGACTTCCCCACTGGGGGTGAAGTCACCAATCAAAAAGGCATTCACGATGCTTACCGCAAAGGGCGGGGCAGCATTCCGGTGCGGGGCATTGCCAGCTTTGAAGAGATTCGCCCCGGCAAAGGGCGACAGCGACGCAATGCCATTGTCATTACTGAACTGCCTTACCAAGTTAACAAGGCGGGATGGATTGAAAAGGTGGCCGATCTGGTCAACCAGGGTCGCATCGACGGCATTGCCGACATCCGCGACGAGAGCGATCGCGACGGCATGCGCGTGGTCATTGAGCTACGCCGCGAAGCCCAACCCCCAAAAATTCTCAGCGATCTGTACCGGATGACG
The DNA here is from genome assembly GCA_039821475.1 of Cyanobacteria bacterium J06632_22. GTDB lineage: Bacteria > Cyanobacteriota > Cyanobacteriia > Phormidesmidales > Phormidesmidaceae > CAWUKV01. The sequence goes on from JBCBOC010000158.1 coordinate 768, forward strand.
CCGCTTCAGAGTAATTTTGGCGCAATTATGCTGGCCCTCGACAACGGGCAGCCGCGCCAACTCTCTCTTCGGGAAATGCTCAGTGCCTTTCTTGACTTCCGAGAAGAAACGTTAACCCGCCAGTATCGCCACGAGCTAGAAGAAACAGAAGCGCGGCTACACATTGTCGAAGGGATGCTCACGGCCCTCGACAGCATTGACGAAGTGATCGAAATTCTCCGGGCAGCCCCAGATGGTGGTACGGCTCGCCAAGAATTACAGGGCCAGTTTGATCTAAGCGAGCGTCAGGCCAACGCCATTCTCTCGATGCCCCTGCGACGCCTAGTCGGATTAGAACAGCAGAAACTGCTGGAAGAATTTGAAGAACTCAGCGAGCGCCAGGCCACGCTGCAAGAATTGCTTGATGACCGTAAGGTCTTGCTCAAATCCCTGAAAAAAGAGCTGCGGTCCCTAAAGAAAGCCTACGGTGACGAACGTCGCACCCGCCTGCAAACCGAAGCAGAACGGGCTGAGGAAAAACAGGTTCTAGCCGATCTAGAGGCGGAGGCCAAGGAAGAAGAAACCGTTGTTGAGTTCACCCAAAAAGGCTACGCCTATCGCCTGTCGCCCCGAGCCTACCAGCGGCGTCAGGCCAAGGCCGATCCGCCCCCGCGGGGTAAACCCAAACTGCAAGAGGCAGACGATCCCATCCTACAAACGGAGAAGGTTCACACCCATCAGGAGTTGCTTATCCTGACTCAGGATGGCAAAGCCTACACCTTGCCCCTGGCAGAGATTCCCATGGCCCAGCGTCAGTCGAAGGGGTCACCACTGGTGAACCTGCTGCCCGAAGCCGTGGGCAATGACCCTGAAGTCGTCGTGGCTCGGTTTGTGCTCACCCCCGAGCGGTTAGAACAGCATCTGTTGCTGGTCAGCCGTCAGGGGCGTATCAAGCGACTCACCCTAGCCGAGTTCCAAAACCTGACCGGGCGCGGCTTGACTGCCATCAAGCTGAAGGGCGACGATCAGCTTGAGATCGCAGCCATCGCTGAACCGGATCTAGATGTGGTATTGGCCACTTCTGGTGGACGACTGTTGCGTTTCGGCATTGACGATGATCAACTCCCCTTGGCCAGCCGCAACACCCAGGGCACCCAGGGCATTCGTGTTCTCAAACAAGAGGCCATTGTTGGGGCCGCCGTCGTCACCCCTGGGGAGGACCTGCTGATGGTCTCGAACCGAGGCTATGCCAAGCGCATGCCTGTCGCCACCCTGAAACGCGCCAATCGCGGCGGCATCGGCTCCCAATGCTTCCAGTTCAGCCAAAATAGCGACAGTCTATTGGCCGTTTTGCCCACCGCAGACGTCGATAGCGTGATTGTCATCACCAGCCAGGACCGCAGTGCCCAGTTCGACCTCGCCCAAGTGCCGAAACAGGGTCGGTCCCAGCCGTGCGATCGCGTTCTCACCACCGCCCGCGGCGAAACACTCACCGGGGTCGAACCGTTGGCTTTGGATGAAGCCTAATTAGATGATGCCGACGATTGCCCTCCAAAACGGGCCCACGTGGCGCCCTCCACAGTCCATCTTTGGAGCAATCTGTGGATAACGGTCAGAAAACCTGGCAGAAAACTGCATGACAGTCGATTTATGGGCCGCCTAAGATCGTCACGTCGGCACCGCCCCAAGGCTGTCGCCACCAACCCTCCCCCCAGGAGTGCAGTGTCAAGCCTAAACCCCACCCATACAGCCACATACTCACCAGCCTGGCGTTGGTGGCATGCCCAACAGCAACAGCGCCAGCAGCAGCAAGCAAACACCATACGCGATGGTGTCTTGCAGCAAGCTTTCGGGTTTCGACGTTACCTAGAACAGATCAGCGTATCAGCCGCTGATAATCCGCCGGAGTCCACCTGGTTGACGCGCTTTAACCAGCTGTATCAGCAGCTCGAAACACTCAGCAACGAGCTGTTACCACCGTTTGCAGAGGACAGTTTGCCACTGGCCCTACAATGCCTGCTCAATCGTCGACCGATCCCCATTCCCCTCGCAGCCCCGCGTCACGAACGGGACCTCCCGGTGGCCAGCAATCAGACCGTTTTGGCGGTTGTTTCAGAACTCCTGCCCATCCTGCAAACCCATCCACAACCTTGGCAGGCTCATCTAACTTATTCAGACGAAGGCCAGATCCTCAGCTTCACCTGTGATGTCCTGGCAACGTCTGCGGTGCCACAGCTCCAAAACACAAAAGAAATCAATTATTTACAAGCTATCTTTCACAGTTTGACCTCCGGTACATTGGAGATTAACCAGGTCAGCTCACCTGACCAGACAGCTCACCTGAGCTGCCAGCTCGCCTGGCCCGTGCCTGCGGCCAACGCCTCTCCCCCAGACGAATCGTCGGCTTAGCCCGGCTTGCCAGCCAACGGATGGCAGCCAGATTAGTGGGGTTGGGGTTTGAGCGCCAAGTCTTCAAGACCTCATCTTGGGCGCTCAATATTAATTGGCACGGGCAAATCGGCAGAGCATGGGGCCGAGTCCTACGGACCCCATACCTCGAAAAACCGTTTTAATAGTTCTCTGTAGAGCAACCGCTTTATGCCCCCAAGCGATCCTGCCCCTAACCCCCAGACACAAAAATCCCAAACGCCTAATTCCCAGACATTTGTCATCCTCGACGACCATGACATGGTCCTGGCTGGAACCTGTGGCATTTTACAAAACCAATATCCGGATAGCCAGCTACTCTCGGCCCGCACAGCAGAACAAGCTAAGGCCCTAGTCGCAGAAGCTCACCCCGATCTCCTGGTGATGGATCTGTCCGTGCCGACAACAATGGACGAGTCCTCCCATACCAGCGTTGGTTTAGACTTCCTCAAGTCAATACTGACAGACCATCCCGAACTCAATGTGGTAGTGCAAAGTGCCCATGTGCGCACCCTGGTAAGACTCAAGCCCTTAATCGACAAGCACCGGGGCGGGTTCACCATTGCCGACAAAAGTCTCACCACCGCCGAAATGCTGACCAAAGTAGACTGGTCCCTTAAAGGGCTGCTATACACCCCACCAGAAATGCGTACCGGGTTAGAGGTGAAGCCTGAGTGGATCACCCTGATTGAGCTGGCCTTTAACGAAAGCCTACAGGATCGGGCGATTGCCGAACGGATGAATATCGCTGAACGAACCGTCCGTCACTATTGGACCCGCATTCAAGACGCCCTTCAGGTCTACCCCGATGATGGCATCAATATTCGGATGCAAACCTACGCTCGTGCCCGAGAGGTTGGCCTACTGGATTAAATTTTGGTCCCTTTCACAACGGTCTTGTTTCTGCAGGGCAAGCTGACAGGTTTCCACTGGAACGGGGTCTGACGCAATCTACCGAATAGAACAGTCATGAAACAGTTACAAAGCTGGCGGGGTGGATTACTGTCCGGGTTGTCTATCCTAGGACTGGTTACGACAGTCCGTTTACTCGGTATGCTGCAAGGCTTGGAATGGAAGGTGCTGGACTGGTCCCTTCGCACTCGGCCAGCGGAACCCACCAGCGAGCGCATCACCATTGTCATCTTGACCGAAGCCGACATTCAGGCGGCAGGGGAATACCCCCTTTCAGATGCAGCCCTGGCTGAGACGATTGAAAAAATCCAGTCCTACGCGCCCAGAATGGTCGGCGTCGATATTTTCCGAGACATTCCGGTTGGCATCGGGCAAGCACAGCTGACCGCGACGTTTGAACGGTACGACAACTTGGTCGTAGCCGACAAAATGCTTGAGCCCGTGGTTCGGGGTCCGGCCGCGCTGCCCCCCGAACAGATCGGATTTGTCGATGGTCTGCTCGATGACGATGGCGCGCTGCGGCGCTGCCTCTTGGGGTCAATCGATCCAACGACCGAAGACTATCGCTTTGCGTTTACGACGCTGCTGGCCATGCAGTACCTGGCCCAAGACAGCATTCCGCTAGAGAATGGGCGGCGAGATCCTGAAACCATGCGATTTGGACAGGCAGAGGTGCCTCAGTTTCGCCCCCATTTAGGGGGCTATGTCGGCACTGATGCCCGAGGGAACCAAACGCTGCTTAATTTCAGAGCCGGACCGGTCCCCTTTCAGCAGATCAACCATCAAGCCCTGATGGCGGATGAGTTCGACCCCGCCCTCCTGAACGATCGCATTGTGCTAGTGGGCTATAACGCCGTCAGCGCCAAAGACTTTGTCTACGTCGCTGCGATCGCAAACAGTAATCCCAGCCAAGTGCCCGGTATCGAGGTCCAGGCCCACGCTATCAGCCAATTGCTAAGCGCCACCCTAGACGGTCGTCCCTTTCTTCGAGCCTTTCCCATCCCCATTGAATATGCGCTTATTCTCAGCAGCGGCGCCCTTGGACTCCTGTTAGCCAGGCGGCAGTTGCGCCCATCGCTGCACTTTCTGCTAGTGGTCAGCAGCAGCAGCAGTTTATTTCTACTGTTGTGCGGTGCCATTATCACGGGTTGGTGGCTACCCACAGTACCTGTGGTCAGCTGCTTTTTTCTGACCGCGGTCATTCTTTACCCAACCTACCAGATGCAGGATCGGCTATCGTCTGCACTACAACAGCGTCAACAGCTCATCGACCAAACCTTTGACACCATTCACAATGGGCCGCTCCACACCCTCTCAGGACTGCTACGAGCTTGGCCAGACCATGCAGACACCCCTAATTTCTCGAAGGAGGCTCTGCAACAGCTCAACCGCGAGATCCGGGATATCTACGAAACCATGAGAACAGAAATGCTGCTTCCCAAAGGGCAGCTTGTCCTCAAGACTCAAACCGTAAGCCTAGAAATTTCTCTCAAAGAGCTGCTCTACGAGGTCTATCAAAACACGATCCAAAGAGAATCAACATTCTTCCAATCCCTCATTCACATCACTGAATTTGAAGAAATGGCCGATGGGCGACTCAGCAACAACCGCAAAGGGGAATTAGGCCGCTTTCTAGAAGAGATTTTACTGAACGTCAGCAAATATGCGGTTGGGGCAACCCGTATCAGAATCAGTTGCTTAACGGAGAACAAAGAAAACGGGATTGAGAACGTGATTCGCGTTGTTGACAATGGTGACAGTGGACTAAGCGTAACCCAGGAGGAAGGCCACGGGACTCGCCATGCTCGCCAGCTCGCCCGTAAACTGGGGGGCCAGTTTAACCGCCAAACCGTTTCACCCAAAGGTGTACTGTGCGAGCTGCGCTGGCCCGCTACGGTAACAGTACAGCGGCGATGGCGGCGCTGAAGGCGTGGCACTGTCTACGTGGCACGCCTTCAACCGCATCCAGCTCGAAACCTATAGTTTTCCCCAAGGAAAAACTCCAGGTCCGAGCATAGCTCGGGTTGATATATCCGGTAAACTACTGACAAGCCCAAGATCAAGTGTCGCATTTGTCCAGTCCATTACACACCAGCCCACTACCAATCTGAGCGGCGCTGGCGTGAGCATTATGGGCCATGGCAAAGGGGACAAACCCACGACAACCACATTACTCCATAGACTTTGATGGCTAGCCTTCCTTTACAGCGCAAAACTTTGCTTAGTACGGCTACCTTTAGCCTGTGTTTGCTAGCGACACTCCCAGTTAAAGCAGCATGGGCGACACCCAGTGGGCCTCCCCTGGCGACGGCAGAGCATTACTCAAAACAAACCTTTGAGCCCCCCAATCGGGGTACCCCGGATGCCCCTGCCACGACAGGAACGCGGCTTTTTCAACCCCGCCGTGAAGGCACACCAGGAGGCCCAACCACTAGCACCGGTACACGCAGCGGTAGCTGCCTGAACGACCCGAGTGCCGTCACTGCCTTTACCGGATTGGGGCCTCAGTTTGAGGTTGGTCTCACCCGTGCTACCCGTCCAGAGTTTGTCTGGCATTTGCCAGCGTCGTCCCAGTCCTTTCCCATCGAATTCCGGTTACTCACGCTGGACGATGCCAATAGAGTGATCCTGGTACATTCAGAGCAACTCGCCTACGCGGCAGGTTTCATGACCTATCAAATGCCAGAACGTTTACCCGCGCTGGAGCCCGGCAGACGCTACTATTGGCAAGTTATCGTCACCTGCAACCCCAATCGACCCTCGAGATCGCTCGTCAGTACCGCCCAGTTTGAGGTTATCTCGCCATCAGCCGAAATAACCCAGGCACTAACAACGGCCAACACCAACGCGGATCGAGCCACGATCTATGCTAATGACGGACTGTGGTATGACGCATTAGCCCTGGTGGTTCGTGCGGAAACTGACGAAGAACAGCAACTCCGGACGCGTTTATTGCGGGATCTTGCCTATGAGGAAGCCAATAGCGAAACCGGCAATGCCACATTCAGTGACAACCTGACACGACTCGCCGATGCCACCGACTAAGGCGACAGACACTGGCGACAGACGCTGGCCCAGCCGCGTGAGTACAACAAAATGGACAGGTTACGGGTAGTGGCTGACAACACCTGCCATAAAACACGACCAAGTTAAAACCTTTAGTTCCCCTGCCGGAGAAACTCCAATTCTGGAGGTAGCCAGGGTTTATAGCAACCGCCACAAA
>JBCBOC010000198.1:0-6664 GCA_039821475.1 Cyanobacteria bacterium J06632_22
GACATTTTGCTCTTTTTCTATTAGGACGATAGACCTAACGTTGGTGTACTGACTCAGGCAATAGAGTAAGGCCGTGCCACATACACCCCCGCCAACAATTGCAACGTCACAGATCGTATCGTTCACGGCAGATAAGGGAACCGAATCGGACATAGGGAAAACAGCAACATAACGGAAAGCTTTTTAATTGTAATTTTTTTATCCAACTGGCGGGTCATCGGACCACAACTATTAATGGTTTGGGGTGCTCCCCCTTGACATCTACCTACTAGATGATAGATAACTAAATTATGGAAAACTCCACCGCTCAAAAAATCTTGGATGTGGCCCAGGAAATGGTGCGTAACCGCGGCTATAACGCCTTTAGCTACGCCGATATTTCTGACCGAGTGGGCATCCGCAAGGCCAGTATCCACTACCACTTTGCCTCTAAGGGGGAGTTAGTGACGGCACTGGTACGGCGGTACCGCCAAGATATGGGCCGAGCGTGCGCTCGCATCGCCCAGTCAGGCAAAGCGCCTTACGAGCGGCTGTTGCTCTTTGCCAATCTCTACCGAGATAGCCTGGGGGAACATCAAATTTGTCTCTGTGCCATGTTGGCAGCAGATTTTGAGGTATTGCCTGAGGCCATTCAGCAAGAGATCCAAGGGTTCTTTGCCGATACCGAAGGCTGGCTTAGTCAACTGCTACAGCAGGGGTGTGATGCCAACCTTTGGGACTGTCAGCCCTCCATCCAGCAGGCGGCTAAGGGACTGATTGCCATGCTACAGGGGGCGCAGTTGCTGGCGCGTTCGTCTGCGAACGGTACGGCGACCTTTGAGCAGGTGGTGCATCCATTGCTGGCCAGCCAGTTTCTCCGCAACTAGAGCACGGCTAATTTTTTTACTCTATTTTTTTGCTCTGCCATCTACCTTCTAGTAGATAGATTCAAGCGTTAACCCCTATTCACGTCATCCAATCGAGGAAAGCATTATGTCTTCAACTTTTGCCGGTCAGAAACTGATTGTTATCGGGGGTACGAGTGGGATGGGTAAAGCCGTCGCCCGTATCGTTCTCCAGCAGGGTGGTTCGGCCGTGTTGGTCGGTCGTCGTGCTGAAAAGCTGCAGGCTGCTGTGGCAGAGCTATCCCAATACGGTCCGGTGGCAGGGGAGCAGGCGGACCTCTCCCAGACGGAGAGCCGCCAAGCCTTGATTCAGAAAATCAATGAGGCCCATGCCGATGCAACGCTGCTGGTGAATGCGGCCGGTGTTTTCTTGCCTAAGGCCTTTTTAGAGCACGACGAAGCCGATTACGACCTTTATTTAGACCTGAATAAGGCAATGTTCTTTACCACTCAGGCCGTGGCTAAGAACATGATTCAGCAGTCTAAAAAAGGGGCCATTGTGAATGTGGGGTCGATGTGGGCTAAGCAGGCAATTGCGGCGACCCCCTCTTCGGCCTATTCCATGGCCAAGGCTGGGCTGCATGCCCTAACCCAACATCTGGCAATGGAGCTGTCCGATCAGAATATTCGCGTCAATGCAGTTTCTCCTGCGGTGGTCGAAACGCCCATTTACGAGGGCTTTATTCCCAAAGAAGAAGTCCATGGTGCACTGCAAGGGTTCAATGCGTTTCACCCCATTGGTCGGGTGGGGACGGCGGATGACGTTGCAGGTGCGATTGCCTTTCTATTGTCTGACCAGGCCAATTGGGTGACAGGTGCTGTTTGGGATGTAGATGGCGGCGTCATGGCAGGCCGAAACCAGTAAAGTGAGGGCAGTCGAATGGGGCCCCATTCGACTGCGTCGTAGGGTCGCCAATGCGAAAGATTAATGCGAAGTGCTGTCTTAGCAAAATAAGAGATGTCGATAGTGAGTGTTCTGGAGCGTTTCAATGAAAATCTATGCTGATTTGAGCCAGCGGGTCGTTGTCTCTAGCCAGGAACTGCCCTGGGTTGATTCTCCGATGGCGGGGGTGCAACGCCGCATGCTGGATCGTGACGGGGAAGAAGTGGCCCGCGCCACCTCGATTGTTCGCTATGCGCCAGGCAGCTATTTTTCGGCCCACACCCACGGCGGGGGAGAAGAGTTTTTGGTCCTCGACGGCGTCTTTTCCGATGAGCACGGTGATTTTGGGCCTGGCACCTATGTCCGTAACCCGGTGGGCAGCTGTCATACGCCCCATAGCAAAGACGGGGCTACAATTTTGGTGAAACTGTGGCAAATGCAGCCCGACGACCAGCAACAGGTTGTGCTAGATACCCACCAAGCCGACTGGATGCCTGGGCTCGTCCCAGGGTTGCAAGTGTTGCCGCTCCACGCCTATGGGACAGAACAGGTGGCTCTGGTGAAATGGGCGCCAGGGACTCACTTCCAAGCCCATCGCCATTGGGGTGGGGAGGAGATTTTTGTTTTAGAGGGCACCTTTGCCGATGAACAAGGGGTATATCCCCAGGGCACTTGGCTACGCAACCCACCGGATAGCGTCCACACGCCCTTTAGCGAAGACGGCTGCACGATCTACGTCAAAACAGGACATCTCTCATCAGCGCCGGCGAAATAGGCCCGTGTCGAACGTACAGCGCACACAAACCGGAAACAGCAATACGACCACTAAGACTTCCATGGCCACTTGCCAGTGGGGCGGCGTCAGTACAAATCCCCAAACCAGCAAACACAGCCCTGCCAGTGCTGCGGCAATTAGCAATTCTTCTTCCTGTAGACGGATGCCACCCCAGATCAGGCCCAGACCAGCAGCAAGCAGCAAAAATCCCATGTCTTCCGAATACGATTTGTTCCAGCATAACGAACGGATAGCAGGTTCCTAAATTCCTAAATTTCTATCGAGCGCCCCATCGGCGGAGGGTCTATGGTGCCGGCCACCGTGCTGAGGGGATTGCTGGAGAACCAGGGGATTGCTGGAGAACCCGTGTCTGATGGGGTCGCCAAATAGCCGCCATCACTACAAACTCCAAAAAGGGGCCTTTGTGGCGACGGTTATGCATAACGAACACTTGATGTGTCATGCATCCTGACAGCGCCTTCAGAATTGAAAACTTTTCGCAACATGCCGTAATCCGATTCACAGGATTGCTTAATATATTGCTGGTTGTATTGCAGTCAAAGGGTGCTGGTAAATCCCTTGACTGCATCGCGGGGCTGCAGGATAAAGGATTTCAGCATTGGAAACTTTCCCTAGCAACGCGACAGATGTAATAGCGTAATCAGCCAGGGAGTCGCCAACACATGTCAGACCGGACCGATCAGCCCACTGTTATTATCACTGGAACCTCCTCTGGGGTCGGGCTCTACGCCGCTAAGGCACTAGCTGCTAAAGGTTGGCATGTGATTGCCGCCAACCGCGACATCGAAAAAACCAAGCGCGTCTCGGCAGCGGTCGGCATCGCCGATGAAGCCTATACGGCCATGCACTGTGACCTGTCGGATTACGACAGTGTCCGACAGTTTGTAAAAGATTTTCGTGCCTCTGGGCGACGGCTCGATGCGCTGGTGTGCAACGCAGCGGTATATCTTCCCCTCGAAAAAGAACCCGTCCGCAACAAAGACGGCTATGAGCTGTCAGTGGCCACTAATCATCTGGGGCACTTTCTGCTGTGCAACCTGATGTTAGACGACTTGAAGCAGTCTCCGGCTGACCCAGCTCGTTTGGTGATTTTGGGCACCGTTACCGCTAACCCCAAGGAACTGGGCGGCAAGGTTCCCATTCCAGCGCCGCCGGACCTGGGTGATTTAGCTGGGTTTGAGCAGGGCTTTACGCCCCCCATCGCCATGATTGACGGCAAGCGCTTTAAGTCGGGTAAGGCTTACAAGGACAGCAAGCTGTGCAATATGCTCACCATGCGAGAGCTGCACCGCCGTTACCACAAAGATACCGGCATTACCTTTAACGCCCTATACCCCGGCTGCGTGGCCGAGACAGGTCTGTTTCGCAATCACGCTCAGCTGTTCCGCACAATCTTCCCCTGGTTCCAAAAGAATGTGACAGGTGGCTTTGTTTCCGAAGATCTGGCAGGTGAGCGAGTCGCCCAAGTGGTCTCGGACCCTGGCTTTAACGTGTCAGGCGTGTACTGGAGTTGGGGGAACCGCCAGGCCGACGGTCGCGAAGCCTTTATGCAGGAAATCTCCGACGAAGCCAGCGACAAGAACAAGGCTGGCAAGATGTGGGAGTTGAGTGAGAAGTTGGTTGGGATCGGTTAGGGCAGCTTTACTGGGTGAGGGGGTGAGGTCGCTACGCTCGGTGGGGGCGCTTCGCTCGGTAAGGGGTACGGGAGGATCACTTTGACTTTTGCATGTTTTTTAGTATGCATACCGCCTCACCGCCTCACCTCACTTCCGCATTAATCACTGACGCATCCCTGGGACCATAGGTAATGTCTAGCGGCCGTTGATTCGGGTAAGCTTTGGCGGCGGCTCGGTAGACGTCATAGTTGGTGGGTAGTGTGGCAGGGACCCCGGCCTGGTCTACGGTAATGGCGTAGTCCACTGATTTAATCAGCGCTGGGGGGCTGTAACGCTCGTCATCTTGCTGACGGCTTTCTAAATCGTCTACGGTTGGTTCTGGCGGCAGAGCGGGCCACCACAGTCCTTTTTCGTCGGGACCCGTGACAGCAGCGGGGGGCTCTAGCCCATTTTGATTGACCAGCGAGGCGGATTCAAACCGCTCGATGCGGGTGTCGTTGGGCCGGTCTTGCCCTGGAGAGCGTGGCGTGTAGCTGGCCTGCCAGGTGTAGGTCACCGTGGCGGTGGCCTCGTAGGTGCTAAGGGTGCTTTGGTTGCAGGCCGTGATGGCGATGGCGCCCGCTAGACCGATGCCGATGCGGCTGAGAATTTTCATGCTTGCGTTGAGTTGCGATCGCAACCCAGCCTACCGGACCGGCGTCCCTGATAGGATAGCCCTATGGTCAGAACCCAAACAGTCCCACTGCCACCGACCGTAGCGGTACTCAGCGCCAGGCTAACGACAGTCCGCCTCAGCTTGCTACTGTCATTAGTCCTCATGGGCCTGGCCATTGCCCCGGCTGCCGCCGCTGCCCTGCCCTGCCGCACCGTTAATCTGGCAGACCAGTCCCACGAGGTCTGTATTCTCAAAATTACCCGCAGTGCCAAACAGTACTGGGAATACCGAGCCTCCGTCCGCGTTGACGGTGAGACGCGACCGGTTGAATCCTACGACTGCCGCCAGCGCATCCGCATCGGTCAAGACGGTAAGCGTATTCGCATCGACCAGGATGCAGCGGGAACGCTAATCTGCCAACGCTTAAATCGCTAAGCGATCCCACTGGACATCTGCGTCATCGTCCTGAAGATGGACGTCTACGTAGTAGAATCGTAAAGCTTTGTAAAACTCCGTTAAGGTAACAAAGTACCTCTAGTGCTCGCCACTTTGCCTAGGGCAGTCCTGACGCTGAAGTGCACAGCATTGGAGTCAATTGGTCCGCCATAGCGCGTATATCGCTGTGGTGACACGATACCTTCTAACTCTACGAGGAGTGTTGATTTTCTTATGACAGCGACCCTAGACCGGCCGATACAGCGGCCTCAAACTGAGAACTTGCACGAGTGGCAGCTTAAAGATGTCATCAAAACCCTGCCCCGTGAATGCTTTGAGAAAGATCGCTGGAAGGCTTGGCGCTCGGTGCTGCTAACGGTGGTTGCCGTCATCACGGGCTATACCGCCATCTGGTTTTCGCCCTGGTTCCTGCTTCCGATCGCTTGGTTCTTTACGGGCACGGCGCTAACGGGTTGTTTTGTCATCGGCCATGATTGCGGGCACCGCTCCTTCGCCAAACGTCGTTGGGTAAATGACCTGGTGGGACACATCATGATGATGCCGCTCATCTACCCGTTTCATGGTTGGCGGCTGCTGCACGATGTGCATCATCTGCATACCAATAAGATGGATGTCGATAATGCTTGGCATCCTTGGTATCCAGAAAATTTTAAGAAGGCCAACGGTCTGCTGCAGACGGCTTATCGCTACATGCGCCAGCACCTGTGGTGGTTAGCCTCCATCATTCACTGGGCCGGCATCCACTTCAATATGGATAACTTTAAGCCGCGCGATCGCGACAAGGCACGTTTCTCTGCTCTAGTCGTGATTGCCTTTGCCGCCGTATGCTTCCCAACGCTGATTGCCTTTGGTGGTCTGTGGGGCTTCGTTAAGTTTTGGCTAATGCCTTGGCTGGGTTACCACTTTTGGATGAGTACCTTTACCCTGGTCCACCACACCGCGCCTGACATTCAGTTCAGCCCCGTTTCGGAGTGGAACGAGGTTGAGTCTCAGCTTGCGGGTACGGTCCACTGCGATTACCCCAAGTGGATCGAGCGGCTGTGCCACGACATCAACGTTCATGTGCCCCACCATATCTCGACGGGCATCCCCTCCTACAACCTCCGCAAGGCTCACCGGAGTCTGAAGGAAAACTTCGGAGAACACATCCGCGAAGAGCGGTTCACCTGGGCGCTGATGCAGGCCATTATTGGCGAGTGCCACCTATACCACCCGAAAGAGGCCTACCTGCCATTCCGTAAGCTCAAGACTCAGTAATGTTTAGCTTATGAAGGTCTACCCCATGCTCAGTCGGAGAAACGACTGAGCATGGGGTTATAAACCTCTGCCACGTCCAGAACTGGAGTTTTCCCTGAGCAAAAGCGATAGATTTCA
>JBCBOC010000640.1:0-2962 GCA_039821475.1 Cyanobacteria bacterium J06632_22
CGTGAGCTTATTACGCGATAGTATTTTTTATAAGGATAAGGAAAAAAACTAAGGATTTTTCCTGAAACGTCTAATTTGCCGTCATCCTAGTCTTTAGCACTGATAAGGTCACTGTTTTTAATTGCCGATGCAAAGCTTTTTCCCTACCAAACTCTCTACCCCAGTTCATTTTTTGGCGGGTGCAGCCGCAGTGGCAACCGTCAGTTGGGCGGGGCCAACATGGGCATTTTCCCTAGGGAGCGCATCCGACTATAACGTCTTTGTGCTGGGCGATTACGACATGCAAAGCACTGATATTTGGGGCAAGTTGGCCGTTGGTGGCTCGTTCACAGCCGACACCTTTGGGGTGGGCACTCAATTGCGCGGGGACAGTCACGGTACGACCCTGGCTGTTGGCGGTGATGTGACCCTGAGTAACGGTAAGGTTTATGGCGATGCGGTTTACGGTGGCAACGCCGATGTTGCCGATAACGTTGGGTTTGAATTCCTCGATGAAAATAACCGCATCATTCGTCGGGCTAGTCTGACTCAGGCTAGCAGTCTTGATTTTGGTGCGATTGGCACTGAACTGAAGTCTATCGCTCAGTCGGTTAGCCAGAGTGCAGCCGGTGCCATAGATGGCGTGATGACTGAGGTGTACGGCGATGTCAGCCTCGTGACGTTAAAGGGCAGCGACACGGAACGCAATATCTTTAACCTGACGGGTGACTTGTTCAGTAGTCTGCGCAAGCTGACGTTTGATGTGCCGGATACCGCCGAGATCATCGTTAATGTGTCGGGTTCATCGGCCAATATTTCAGACTTTGATTTTTACTTAGGTGATGAAAGCTGCGGGGGGGGATCCAATGCTCGCTGCCTTGATCGCGCCAGCAACGTGTTGTTTAACTTTGCTGATGCGGAGCTGCTGGATATTACTCGGGTTGGCTTTATTGGCAGCATTCTGGCGCCCAAGGCTGATGTTGACTTTAACAACGGGCACATCAACGGCACGCTGGTTGCTGGTTCCCTATCGGGCACCGGCGAGTCTCACTTGGTAGACCGACCTGATAACCCCAATAATCCTGGCAATCCTGGCAACCCTGATGAGCCTGCTAGCGTTCCGGAACCCACCGCCTTGGCTGGTCTGGCTTTGCTGGGGTTGAGTCTACGTCGGTTGAAGCGGTCAACTGCTGCGACCTAACGTTGCTTGGGTGGGTGAGCGGCGCTGGGCCGCTGGGCTCCAGTGCGTGCAACTTGAACACCAGGAATGTCCTAAGTCGTGAATGCCCTAGGTCAAGTGCCGGGCGCTATGGATAGCGCGATAGGTAGCGGGCGATGGATCGCTTATAGCGTCTCAGCGATGACTGGGCCGGTTGGCTGCGTGCCAACGTTAGCGTTGGGTTCGGCTGTTACCATGACCTCCTTGACCCAAGGGCGAGCTTGATAAACCTCTGGCATCGGCATCGTGACGAAGGCTTCGCCGGTGGCGTCTGCTTCAAAGGAGCCGCAGAAAATATAGTCGCCGTCTCTTACGACCCAGAGGGCATAGGTTTGACCCGGCGGTAGGTTTTGGAATGCGATCGCAGCTCTGAGGCCATCCGTATCGACCACCATATTGCCAAAGGCGGTCTGGGCCGCCGGAGTGCCTTCAAAATCGTAGAATCGGGTGCTCTGCTGGTGCAGAATCATTTGGGCTTCTTGGGCGTCGTTTGCCGCTAGCACTGCCTGATCTGCCGCCAAGAGCGCCTGGTTCGCTGTCCGGAGATCCTGGCGCAGCTGCTGGTTAGCGAGGCGCAGCCGCTGATTGCTGAGCCCCATCGCTAGGGCGACCAGGGCCGCCCCGGTGGCTAACACGCCGAGCCCACTGACAAGGAATCGGGGTAACCCACGCTGTCGTAACGATGGCTTGATTTCGGTCGGAAGGGATGAGTCTATACGAGCGGATGCATCGGCATGGGCTAATGCATCCGCTCGTTCTAGGATGGCGGCTTCTAGCTGCTGCGGGGGATCGAGTAGCGGCATTTCACCGATCATCAGCTCTACACTAGCTTCCAACTGACGGACGGTTTGTTGGAGTTTAGGCTGCTCCACCAGGAGGCGGGCAAACACCTCCGCTTCGGTGGCCGAGAGATTACCCGCCACATAGTCAGCCGCAAATTCGTCTAGATTTCGGTCAACAGCCATGACATCACATACAGAGATTAAGCGCCCCAAACCGTGAAAATTTGGCCTGGGTATTAGATTTTTGGGTTACGTTTACGGGTAGATCTTCCCGGGTAGGCGTTCCTAAGGGGGCATTCATGAGGGGGTGTCATCCATCAGATCCTGCAAAATGGCTCGCAGCTTGAGCAGTCCCTGACGCATGCGAGATTTAACGGTCCCTAAAGGAAGGTTCGTATGACGGGCGATTTCGGATTGACTGAGTCCGTCATAATAGGCCAGCGCCAGTAGCTGACGTTGAGGTTCTGGGATTTGCTGGAGGGCAGCCCGCACCTGCTCCGACCGCTCCCCTTGGGAGGCTTGCTCGATGGGGACGTTTTCGCTGGGGGCCGGTGGGGCTGCCATGCCCTTGAGAATGCGATACCGAATCCCGCGCGATCTCACCCGGTCAATGGCTCGATTACGGGTCACCGTACTGAGAAAACGACTCAGTGAACTTCGGCTGGGATCGTAGGTTTGCTTTTGCCAAAGAATGAGAAACACTTCTTGAGTGAGGTCTTCGGCCTCGGCTTCGTTGTTGACGACGCGAAACGCAATGGTATAAACCAGACGACCATAGCGCTGATAAAGGACCCCCAGCGCGGCCTTGTGCCCCTGTCGGAGCGCTGCAATTAGCACATCATCTGGGGCGTCATTCAGGGAGCCGGTGGGGGAAGATCCCCGCTCGGTAAGGCCACCTTTGGGCTCGTCGGCAGACATAGAACAAGGCTCGTAATGGCGCGTTATAACGGCGCTG
This sequence comes from Cyanobacteria bacterium J06632_22, assembly GCA_039821475.1. Lineage (GTDB taxonomy): Bacteria > Cyanobacteriota > Cyanobacteriia > Phormidesmidales > Phormidesmidaceae > CAWUKV01. The sequence goes on from JBCBOC010000640.1 coordinate 2,936, forward strand.
GGTAACAGAGATGAGAAATTCTCATCC
>JBCBOC010000603.1:0-3191 GCA_039821475.1 Cyanobacteria bacterium J06632_22
GAGTATCCGTCGCCTCATCGGTGGCCGCCTCGCACTGATGCAGCTCAATGGCCCCCAAAAACCGTTCCTTATAAATCAATGGCACAAGCAAATAGCCTTTGATTCGATACTGTCCCAAATAATCGGCTAATGTTTCAGGCTCTAAATCAACGGCAGGACGACCGCTCATCAGGGTTTGTCGATGGTTATGCACCCATTGAAATAAAGGTTGTTCCATAGGCGCCCCCGTCAACGCCGAAATCCTCGCCTGTCGATACTGATGCTGAATCGGCACAGCCGCTTGTGGCGTGGACGTCGCCATGGTCTCCTCATCGCAGCGGTAGATCAGGCATCGACTCGCGTTCAACACCTGAGCAAGCTGCTCGGCAGCAATCTCAAAAATCTTTTCCGGATCAAGAGACTGCCGAATCGCTGCAGTCATCGAATTCGTCAGCCGTTCCCGCTCGTTCTGTAATGAGATCGCTTTATAGGCCTTTAACAGCTTGTATTGACTGGCTTGAACATAGGTGACTAACCGTTGCGCAAAGGGGTCAGATTCACCAATGGTGGTCGGCACCAATAGCGGTTCAGGAATAAACTGACGCCGAGCACTGGCCACGGTCTCCGTCAGCTCTGGGCGATAGGCCGCAACGCGGTCCAGCAAGATATGGGCCGCCTGCTGAGCCACTTGCAAATCGAGGGTCCAGATTCCCTCAAAGCGTCGGGTCTGGTCAAAAACAGGCATACCGGGACCGGGACCCGGCGCTGGCTGATGCTCTCGGCAAACCAGACAGGCGCTATACTGCTCTCCCAAAACCACTAAATGCCATTCTTTCGTTAAGGCATCGTCCGGATCAAACGCAACTGTCTCATACGCGCCATTGCGAGTATCAAACTCGGTACCTGCAGCCGAAAAAATATAAATCTGTGGCGTTAATTCTGACAGACGCACATAGCGGTGTGCCTCCTGTCGGTAAAACCGCTCCTGCTGAAAGCTCGCAATCATCAACGGCTGATCCCGCCCCGCCAGCACTTGGTCCTCCATAGCGTGGGACAGCGCTGTAAGCGACGTTTTGAAATACATCTGCGGCCTCAGTGCTGGCACTGCCCGCAATAACTCGTCTAAAACAGATGCGGGATTGCCCATCTTTGCGGCGAACTCTTGGCCAGCGAACTCAGCGTAAGGCCAGAATATCAGCTACACCAGTGGTTTGCGGGGGGATCGTAACTAAAGTATTAACGTCAGCACATAGTCAAAGCAAAAGCCGGGATCTACAAGAGATCCCGGCTTTCATTAGAAACAATTGCTTGAGCGCACTAGTGAAGTTGTGAAGGGTAGTTAGTGACCGCTGCCCTGTGGCAATTAAACCTGAAGCAGAGCCGCTCTTTCACCATTGCACAACTTCACTAATTTCACCGTCCTAAGCAACACCACCCATATCGCTAGTGTCCTTCAGGAAACCGCTGTAGGCTTCCATGCCGTGCTCAGCAATATCGAGACCGCGCAGCTCTTCTTCAGCAGTAACGCGGATGCCCAGAGTGGACTTCAGCACCATCCAGAAGATCGTGGAGGCAACCACAGTGAAGAGGCCGATAGCCACGATACCGATGATTTGAGCAATCAGCTGAGCAATACCACCGCCGTAGAAAAGGCCAGCACTGGTATCGAACAGACCCACTGCCAGTGTGCCCCAGGCACCACAGACCAAGTGGACAGAGATAGCACCAACGGGGTCGTCAATCTTGATGCTGTCAAAGAAGCCAACAGAGAAGACAACAATCACACCGGAAATCAGACCGATGATGACTGCACCCAGGAAGCTAACGCCTGCACAACCTGCCGTGACACCGACCAGACCAGCCAGAATGCCGTTGATGATCATGGAGAGGTCAGGCTTGCCATTTAGCGCCCAAGCAACAAATGTTGCAGACACACCACCCGCAGCAGCGGATAGGTTTGTGGTCACAGCGATGTAAGGCACAGCTAGGTCAGCCGCTAGCTCAGAACCGGGGTTGAAACCAAACCAGCCGATCCAAAGAATCAGACAGCCGAGCATGGAAATGCTCATGTTATGGCCAGGGATTGCACTGGTTTGACCGTCTTGGTACTTGCCGAGACGGGGACCGAGAATAGCTGCACCGGTAAGTGCTGCCCAGCCGCCGACGGAGTGTACAACGGTAGAACCAGCAAAGTCAGAGAATGCGGTGCCCATAGTGGACAGCCAACCGCCGCCCCAAACCCAGTGACCTGTGATGGGGTAAGCCACAGCCGTCAGTAGAACGCTGAAGATGATGAAGTCAATGAACTTCACGCGCTCTGCCACAGCACCGGAAACGATGGTTGCAGCTGTTGCAGCAAAGGCAGCCTGGAAGAAGAAGAAGATCGGCGGCGTGAGAGTACCGAAGGTCTCAACATCATCTACTTCAAGACCGGACAGGAAGAAGTAGCCCGTACCCAGCAGCGCATTGCCCGGGTGGAACATAATCCCGAAACCAATCGCCCAAAACGCCAGGGAAGCCAGCGCATAGACAATCAGGTTCTTCGAGAGAATATTGACGGCGTTTTTCTGGCGGCAGAAGCCGGTTTCCAACATGCCGAAGCCGGCATTCATGAAAATAACCAGTACCGCTGCAACGAATACAAAAATGTTGTCCAGAACAATCTGAACATCAGCCGCGGCAACTTCGTCTTGAGCGTTAGCCGCCAGACCCCACGTTGCAACGATTAGAAAGACTGCGGCAGCGCAGGCCATCCAAACCCAGGAAAAGCCCCGACCAAACATCCGCCCAAAGAAGCGCTTGGCCATTTGGTCAAACGGGGGCGCATAGGAGTTCCAGACAGAGGGCTTGCGCCGCCTGGATCTCACTCGATTTACAGATAGATTAGACATCTTGACAGACGTTCCTTCAACACAATGAGACAACAGTGTGAGCCTGACTTTGACAGACCCCTGTGGGAGGAGCACAGAAGCGTGGATGCACGTTCTTAACACCTGCAAAACCCAGCCTTTCCAAGGGGAAAGCAACTGAATCGCTAGATTGGGCACTGTCGCATTTGAGGGAGGAGAGCTAGCCGATGAATCACGAACCAAACACGAACGGAATACACGGGAACTCCAACATCAAATTTCGTTAAAGCGTCCTTCCTCTAGTCATTTCACGCAAGTTATTAAAGTGATTCCACCAATTCTAGTCAAGTCATTCTGTATCAC
>JBCBOC010000412.1:0-4497 GCA_039821475.1 Cyanobacteria bacterium J06632_22
CCTATTCCTGAAAAGATGCAAGCAAAGTCGTCGGTTAGCCGTAAAAGAGCTGGGGCTAAATCAGCCCGCCAAAGCTGGTTACAGTCAGCCGCGACGTCAGCCATGTGGTGGTTTCTTTCTCTGGGAATCTTTATCGGAATTTGGGAGTTATTAACGGCTTTTGGCTGGGTCAACACGCTGATTTTGCCACCACCCCACCAGTTTATTGCGGAGATTGGCAATCAGGAACAGTTTCTAGCGCCCCAAATTGGGGTGGAACGGACGGGCGGCAATTTTGTGCTGCTAACGGCTATTGTGGCCACCTTGAAGCGGGTTATTTCCGGCCTGATTCTGGGGTTTATTGCCGCGATTACTGTGGGTGGGCTGGCCTGCTATTTTGACCTGTTTGGTAAGCTGACCCTGCCTGTGATTACGTTATTGGCCCCCATTGCGCCGATCGCTTGGATTCCCTTTGCGATTATGGCCTTTGGCATTGGTGACGGGGCAGCCATTTTTGTGGTGTTTATTGGCATTTTCTTTTTGCTGACCCTGGCCACGGTGAATGCGGTTAATAACGTTAACCAGCTCTATATCAATACGGCTCGCGTGCTGGGGGCCAGCCGACGTCAGGTGATGTTTAAGGTGATTTTGCCTGCGGTTATTCCTGACCTGTTTTTTATTCTGCGAATTAACTTTTTCGCAGCCTGGATGGCGGTGTTAGCGGCTGAGATGGTCGGGGTCAATACCGGGCTTGGGGCAATTGTCATGGTGGGTCGTCAGATGTTTAACGCCAAGCTGATGTTCTTGGGAATGGCGGTGATTGGCATTGTGGGGTATTTGCTAGATGTTGGTTTTCGACAGTTGCAAAACCGGGTGCTGTGGTGGAAAGGATCGGCGCAGATTTAGGGCAAAAAAATGAGTGAAATCGTTTGCGATCGCATCAGTAAAATCTGGAATCCTGACACCGTTGAGGCCAATCTTGCCATCGACGATATTAGTTTTGCCGTCTCACCCGGAGAATTTTTAGTCATTATTGGCCCGAGTGGCTGTGGCAAGAGCACGCTACTAAGTATGATCGCCGGGTTAGAGCAGCCCACCAGTGGGACCCTGAGCTTTCGAGGCGAGCCTATTCAGGGACCGTCCACCCATCGGTCGATGATTTTTCAGCAGGCATCGCTGTTTCCCTGGCTTTCGGTGATTGAGAATGTTTCCTTTGGGTTAAACCTGCAGGGCGTGGGCAAACGTGAGCGGCGTGAACGGGCCAAGCAATACCTGCAGCAGGTGGGGTTGCTCAAAGCTGCTGACCGTTACCCCCATCAACTCTCCGGCGGCATGCAGCAGCGCGCCTGCATCGCCCGCGCCCTCTGTTTGGGCACAGATGTGCTGCTAATGGATGAGCCCTTTGCTGCCTTGGATGTGCAAACGCGGCACCAGATGCAAAAGTTCTTGCTAGAAATCTGGGAGGGCACGGGCAAAACCGTTGTTTTTGTCACCCACCATATTGACGAAGCTGTGTACCTGGCCGATCGGGTCCTGATTTTGACAGCCAATCCAGGGCGCATCTTAGAGATGGTGCCCGTCGAGATGCCACGCCCCCGCGACATGATGAGCAAAGGGTTTGAGTACCACCGCAATCTGTTTGTGGACCACCTACGGTCGGAAGTAGTGCGTGCCTTTGAAGAACAGGAACTGGCAGAGATGCTAGATACGCGGATTAAGTGATGAATCGTTTTCCCCTACTCCAAAGTCTAACCCAATGGGTCAAAGGCACCCCAGCAGCCGATGATGACAAGCCTGCCATCGACATCTGGTCCTATGCTGAGCCTGCCGGGGAAGAGCCAGACCCCTTAAAGCGCAACGTCTTGCAATGGCGGCGGTTGATTACCTCCGTGCGAGAGCCCCTAGATATCTTCCCTGGTGAGCCGGTCAATGTGACGGGATTTGTCCATCGCCCTTTTCCGGGGGCACCCCAGCAATTTGTTCTGGCCCGACGGGTTATTCGGTGTTGTTTGGCCGATACGGTGCCCTTGGGCCTAGCCATTCAAACAGAAAATGCAGACGAGTTTGAAGCTGATACCTGGCTGCGGGTCACGGGCACCTTTGGCACCGTCGAGGTGAGAAAGCGCCCCACCCTGGTGGTTATGCCTGAGTCGATTGAAACCATTCCTGAACCGAAAAAGGCTTACATCAACGGTGTTTTCTGACAACAACGCCCGAGACTTTTACGGGTATGGCCCTAATCCCCCCAACCCCCATTGGCCGAATCAGTCCAGGGTAGCGGTCTCTTTTGTGCTGAATATAGAAGAGGGGGCAGAGCTCTCGATTGCGGCGGGAGATGAGCGTAATGAAGCAGTCTATGAGATTGTGCTGGAAACCCATCAGGTGCCGGATGTGGCGATGGCATCGCACTTTGAGTACGGCACTCGAGTGGGGTTTTGGCGCATTTTGCGACTATTGGATGACTATGGCATTACGGCAACCATGAATGTGTGTGGTCGAGCAGTGGAGTGCTCGCCCTGGTTAGCACAGGTCGCGGTGGAGCGGGGCCATGAGATTTGTTGTCATGGGTACCGTTGGGAATCGACGGTCTACATGGATGAGGCCGAGGAGCGGGCAACGATTGCAAAGACGGTAAAGGCAATTGAACAGGCCTGTGGCATCACGCCCGTAGGTTGGCACACAAAGTCGCCCAGTACAGTGCGGACTCGGCAGTTGTTATTAGAACACGGTGGCTTTCTGTACGATTCTGATGCCTATAACGATGAGCTACCTTACACGGTTGAGGTAGCAGGACGGTCCCATATTGTGTTGCCCTACAGCTTTGATACGAACGATATGCGCTTTACTAATGCGGAAACGTTTCGCTTGGCCAGCGATTTTTCGACCTATTTGATCGATAGTTTTAACTGGCTATATGAAGAGGGCAAGCACTCACCCAAGATGATGACGATAGGATTACATACTCGCATTATTGGTCGGCCGGGGCGGATTTGGGCGTTGAAGCAGTTTTTAGAACATTTACAATCGTAAGAGGACATTTGGATTGTGCGACGAGATCAGATTGCACAGCACTGGCAACAGAGAAATGAGACCAGAACATTAAGTCGACGTAGTTTAAGTTAGGACACTGTGCCGAGCAATCCTGCTTGGCACAGTAAAAAATACCGCTACCAAAATGCCGTACAGCCTTTCACTAAAAGGGTTGACGACTACGATAGATTGAAAATGGCAGTGCCCCTATCATGGCAAGGATTGTTACATTTTAGTCACTAGCTATCCCTTATGCTGAAGCCATGACCAACGTTCATGTGCCTTGCCCACAGCCTGAGAACTTTACAACGGAAGACTTTTGGGTCATGCCGCCACCGCTGGCAGATGCCGAGCTACGGCTCGCACAACTCGCTAAAGCAATCCAAACTGACCTGGCAGTTGTTAACTATCCCGACCGGAACTGGGACTATAGCCATGGCGCAGATTATCTCGATGTGGCCATTATCGGCGGAGGGCACACCGGTAAATCAGCCGCCTTTGGCCTGCGTCGTCATGGGATAACCAACGTCTGCATTTTTGACCGCAAACCGATGGGACAAGAAGGGCCTTGGCACAGCTATGCTCGCAATGCCACCCTCAGGACCCCTAAAATTGTTACCGGCGGGCTAGACTGGGGCATCCCCAATCTCAACGTTCAGCGCTGGTGTACCGCGCGCTATGGCGAGGACTACTGGCAGCGCATCAGCTATATTCCCCGTCCCCTGTGGGCCCGCTATTTGGCTTGGTATGGTCAGGTCTTGAACCTTCCTCAAAAAAACGAAATAGACATCCAAGATATTGTCTGGAATGACGCGGAACACTGTTATTGGCTATCTGCTTTAGTTCAAGGGCAACCCACCCGATACAAAGCCCGATTCATCATTTTTGCCACCGGCATGGACTGCGCCGGTGGCAAACAACTTCCCGACATCGTTACGCAGCATTTACCGACCCACTGCTACCATCACACCATGGATAGCCTGGACTTTTCCTCGTTTGCCCACAAACGAGTGGTCATTATTGGCGGTGGGGCCAGTGCCTTTGACCACGCCATTTTGTTACTGGAAGCAGGCGCAGAAAAAGTCGATATTGCCATTCGTCGTCCCCATTTACCCAGCCTCAACCGCATTCGCTGGAGTGAGTGGAACGGGTATCATCGCCACTTTATTGACCTCCCTGACGAGCGCAAGTGGGCCTACAGCCTGTCAGAGTTTCGCCTGGGGCAGTTACCAGCCCCCCACACCTATCACCAAGCCATCCACCATCCTCGCTTGACCTTATATACCCACGCGCCACTGCAGCATTTGAGCTATAAAGCCGGAAAGATTGCCGGAAAGATTGTTGGGCAATACGGCGATTTGACCTTAGAGCACGATGCCCTGATTTGTGGGACCGGCTTTGTCACGAATCTGAGCCTACAGCCTGAGCTGAAAAGCTTGGCCCCGCTCATTGCCCGATGGCAGGATCGATTTACCCCGCCCCCAGGAG
>JBCBOC010000760.1:0-2233 GCA_039821475.1 Cyanobacteria bacterium J06632_22
CAGATTGAGCTAGAGGCGCTAGAAGACGCTGTCAATTCCTTTGACAACGCTACGCGTCACGATCCTAACAGCGTTAAAGCCTGGGACAAGCGGGGTTTTGTGTTGGTCAAGCTAGGCCGCGATCGAGATGCGCTGCAAAGTTTTGACAAGGCCCTGGCCATTAACCCCAACTTTGCTAAGAGCTTCTACAACCGGGCGATGTGTTACGCCCTACAAGGGGAAACCGATAAATCCTTAGAAAATTTGCGCCAGGCCATTCAGATTAACCCGGCCTATCGGGACGAGGTGCAGGCCGATGAGTCCTTTGAGGACCTGTGGCAGGACAACTGGTTTAAGGAATTGGTGGGGGCTTAGGATGGTTTAGCAGTAAGCTGCTGCTGTAACCAGGCTTGCTGTGTATCTGTGAGCTTAGGGGGTGGTGCGGACTGGTGATAGTCGATACGTGTTGCGTACCTGGCCCGGTCGTACACGTTGTTAAAGACAGCCTGTAGTGAAATGAGAGGCACATCACTGTCTGGCTTGAGGGGAATCGGGATGTTTGGTCTGGGTTGCTGCAGCTCAAAGGAATACAGAATTTGGTTCCATCCTGCGCGACGACTTCCGCTTTTCTTAGAAGCAACGTGGCCAGCGCTATAAATGACGTTATACAGTCTGCACAGCTGATTCTCTACGTTTCTAAGGTAGACGAGCTAGAGTTCTATGCTAATGTTCAGCTTCAGGATTCTGTCATTCGTCGGCTGACTATCATTGGCGAAGCCGCAGGACGGCTATCCGACGAAACACGAGAAGCCATTCCAGATATTGAATGGCACAAGTTCAAAGGTATGCGTAATCGTCTCATTCACAAATATGACGAGATTGATATTGATCTGGTTTGGGACATTACCCAGCAGGAACTTTCCGTTCTGATTCAGGCCATTCGGACATATTAGCCCTTTAATTCGTAGAAAATGTTGGGGCTGTAGCTTTTACCATGTTTGACTATTTAGGACTATTTAGATCGATCCAACAGTGCCAACCAGAGTCGTCGCTGACCGCCCTGACCACTGTAAAACAACAAGTCAATCAACAACTGTAACGCCAAGGCCGTCAGCTCATCCGGCGTGGCGTTTGGGTCGCCCTCCATGCGTTCTTGGTAGGTGTTGCTAAAGTTGTCGATAAAATCTCCCAGGACTGCTGCACGATGGGGCGGCTTGTCCTCGGCAGTGAGCTTTTCCAGTAGGGCAACGGCCTCACGAATTTTGACATGGTGAGCGGCGGCGAGCTGACAGACAATCAACACTAGGGCGCGGGCTTCTTCTACGTCTAACTTTTTGCGGCCTTGGCCCTTACGTAGTGGGCTGGACTGGCGTAGTCGCCATAGGCCAACCCGGTCCGATAGCACTGTATCCAGGTTCAGGTCTTTGGCGGTGGCCAGTACGGCATCTGACCCCAATCCCACGAGGGCCTCGATCGACAGCAAAATTAGATCGAGTTGCGCCTTGATATTTTCAAGCTGGTTGGGGCTGGGCGTTTGCCCAGCAGACGTTGGTTCGGCGTCCACAGGTTGTACGGGCGATACTCACACCACAGCAAACATTCCAGACAGAATGCTTATCTGCCAATTCTGGCACGCAACGGCCTGAAAAGTGGGAGCCACGGGTATAAGTTTGCGTTTTGGCTGCTGAATTTCTACGGGAATTTGGTCGTTTATATCCTGAGATACCGACCCGGAAAAGTTTAACGGGCATTGTAGAGACAACTACGACTTTAACCACTACGCCTGGGTGTCAGACCTACGGATATTGCGAATACTCGGCGCATTGTGGTGCATTCCATCCTGGCCCATTTTTGGGGCCATTTTGCTTTGGCGTCTCCCTCCTTCTGGGCTTTGGGATGATTGCCTTGGCGTCATACTTAATTTCTACGTTGCAGGTCCCCTCATGACTGACCGTACTGAGACGGCTATTGATGCTTATATTCGTCGCCTGAGCGAGCTGCAGGCTGCGCAAACGGTAACCACCCAAGATGATTTGGATGCGATCGCACTGGAGCTGGGCCTGACCGAGGCAGACCTGGACCGGGCTCGCCAAACGGCTCAGGACTACGTTGCTAAGGGGAACCGCTACAGTCAATACGAACAGTGGGACGAGGCCATTGACGCGCTGGAGCAGGCCGTTGCCCTAGGACCTTTGGAATACGATTATCTGTACGCTCTGGCCGAGGCGCTCTCGGGCCGCTACCAGGATCAGGG
>JBCBOC010000018.1:0-15366 GCA_039821475.1 Cyanobacteria bacterium J06632_22
ATGGACTCATATTCGTTATGACAAAACGATCTTTGGGGGCACTCTCAACAAATTCGACTTCGAGCACAGCGTCGGTCTCGATATTCGAATGTGACTCTTCAACTGTCACATCTGTGCATCCACTCAGAAGCAGTGTTAACGTCCATGCGTACACTCGTCTCAATGAAACCATGGCACCTTTTCGAACATCATCATCCTGACTTTAAGTTACAGACGATTCCTGGCCTTAATGCGCAGATAATCATTAATCAGCGGTTCGGTGATTTGGTCGGCGGGGGCGTCCAGCACCAGCACACCACTTTGCTTGAGTTGTAGAAAGGCGGCCTGGCGCTGGTTAAGTAGGTCTAGGGCTACAGCGCGGCTGTAAGCGGCGGCAACATCGGTTTCAAAGTGTTCGGCTTTTTGGTCGACTTTAGGATCTCGCAGGGTGACGCAGAACGGCAAGTGGCGGGCTTTGAGGCGAGTCAGGGCGGTGAGCAGTTCTGCCGAGGCGGTCTGATCCACGATGTCGGTAATGACCACGACCAGAGCACGGCGGGTTTGCTGGGTGGCCACGGTGGTGACGGCCCCCAGGTAGTCGGACTCCAATAAGGTGGGCTGGATCGGGGTGAGCTTTTCGATCAGCCGTTGGAGGTGTTGTCGGCCTCCTGTGGGCGGAATCCAGGTGTGCATTTGCCGGTCAAAGACGCCAACGCCGACTTTGTCGCCTCGATGCAGTCCGGCTAGGGCTAGGGAAAGCGTGGCATTCAGGCCCCAGTCAAAACGGCCCAATCCTCTCACTTGGGCGGTCATCAGGCGGCCTCGGTCCAGCAGCACAATTAGCGTTTGTTCTCGCTCGGGCTCCAGCACACGGACAAGGGGCGCACTGCGGCGGGCGGTGGCTTTCCAGTCAATAAAGCGGGGGTCGTCGCCAATGCCGTATTCTCGCAGTTCCGCAAATTCGGTGCCAATGCCCAAACGTTTGCGCTGGCGGACGCTGCCGGTGGACTGGATGGCGAGCTTGACCGATAGCGATCGCAACCCCACCAAATCGGGATACACCGCGACGGTTTGCGGTTGTGGGACAGTCCAGCCGCGCCAGGCTAGGCCCAATGGCCCCCGCTGCCGCACTTGCAGGTTACCCCACTTAAACTCGCCCCGCAGCTGGGGATGGACAGTGTAGGTGAGGGTTTGCGCTGTTTTAGCAGGACATACCGCCCGTAGCGGCATCAGAATGCTATGTGCACCTGATGCTAACTCTGTTGGGTAGCGGTCGTAAATTTGTAGGTCAGCCTTGGTGTTTTGGGTCCGGATATTTAGGGTGACCGCATTGTCTCTGCCAATGGAGAGTCTTTGCAGTGATTCTCGGGTCAGGGTGGGACGGCGAGATGGACTGACCAGGAGACTATCTACCACCATGAGCAGCAGCACCCCGCTGTCAAACAGCAGCATGGGCCACACTACGGTGGCAACAGAGGTACTGTCTGGGGCCAGGCCATTGAGCGCCGCAGCGACGATGCCACCCACAGCCAGCAGACCATAAACATGGGAAGTAGGGGTCATAGGGGGTTCTATCGCGGTACCGGTACTTGTTCTAGCACCGACTGAATGACGGCATCTGTGGTCAGGCTGTCTAACTGCGCTTCTGCTCCCAGCATGAGCCGGTGACGCAGTAGCGGGGCGGCAATGGCTTTGACATTATCGGGGGTGACATAGGTTTGCCCCTTGAGCCAGGCATGGGCCTTGCAGGCCTGTAGCCAACTCACTGCAGCGCGGGGGGAGGCACCTAAGGAGAGATCGGCGGACTGACGGGTCTGGCGGACGAGCGCCAGCAAATAGTCGAGAATGTTCTCTTTTATTGTAATTTCGCTAACGGCTTTGCGTGCTGCGAGAATCTCTTTCACTTGGGTGGTGGCTTGCAGCTGTTTGATGTTTAACTGCTTGGCGCTAAAGCCTGCCTGGGTGTTGAGCAGCATTTGTTTCTCAGCAGATAGCTCAGGATAGTTGACCACCAGCTTAAAGAGAAAACGGTCAAGCTGTGCTTCGGGGAGGGGATAGGTCCCTTCGAATTCCAGCGAGTTTTGGGTGGCAATGACCCAAAAGAAATCAGAGAGTCTGTAGCCGGTGCCGTCTAGCGTCACCTGTTGCTCTTCCATGGCTTCCAGTAGGGCGGCCTGGGTTTTGGGTGGGGTGCGGTTGATTTCGTCTGCCAACAAAACCTGAGTAAAGATGGGGCCCTTCTTGAGGGTGAAGTCGCGGGTGTTGAGGTCGAAAACGTTGGTGCCCAGGATGTCGGACGGCAGAATGTCGGGGGTGAGCTGGATGCGGCAAAATTCTGCTTGGATGAGCTTGGCTAATGCCTTGACAGTCAATGTTTTACCTGTGCCCGGGACGCCCTCTAGAATGACGTGGCCGCCTGAGAGCAGTGCGACGAGCAACTGATCAACGACCTCCGCTTGGCCCACAACAACTTGGTTAAGGGTTTGGCCGATGTGTTGGATGTGGTTTTGGAGGTCGGTCATGGGTTGGGTGGGGAAGTGGTGAGGTGGTGAGGTGGTGGTGAGGGCGTTTGAGGTTAATCTTTGGCAATCTCTTGGCGGAGGGTTTGAATCTGGGCGAGCCAGGCGCTGAAGGCCTGATCGGCGGCTTTACCTTGGATTTGGGGCGGGGTCAGCAGCGATTGCAGCCCTTTGCCATCTTTCCCCGTTTGCTGTTGCCAGGCGGCCATTAGTGTTTTATCGTCCACAGCGGCTTGGCCAAGGCCGAGGGCCTGCTGCAGCTTTTGCCGTTCGGCTCGTGCGATCGCATTGGCTACGAAGGCATAGCTGTTGGCTTTGCGCAGGACCCCGGCTAGGGCGTCAATATAGGCTTGGCTATTGTCTATCTTGGGCTCGCGCAGGGCAGCCAGCGTTCCTGATCGTCGGTTCTGAGCCAGGATGTATAGCAGTACCAACAGACTGAGCTGCAGGGCGATAACGGCAATGGGGGTGCTGGACAGATAGCTACTCCAGTTTTCGGCCACCGTTTCGAGGACCACATCGGCATCCCGGTAGCCATGTAGGTATTCGTCAATCCAAATGGTGCCCGCCTCGTCGCCCGCCTCGTCGCCCGTCACCAGTTGGGTGAAAAAGTCATAATTGCCGGGGCTGTCCTGGTAGGCATTGGCCGCGAGGTGAGGCGTTGTTGCAAACACGACGGTGCCAGGGTTGATATTTTCTCGCCAGACGATCGCCCCGTAGCGATCGCTCAGTTCCTTGGCTCGGTTCCCCGTCAAATCTGTTTGGCGGCGTCGGGTGTGGACCTCTACCTTGCCCTGGGGGCTGTCCTGTAGGGTTCTAAAGTTGGCTTCGCTGACGGGTTGACGGACGCCTAGCGAGACAATCCGATTCCCCGCGGCCAGCCAGGCTTCGAACCAGTCCTCCTCCGAATAGATGCCCTCTGCGACGATACGAGAAACATTACCGGAGAAAATGCGCAGCAGGGTCTGGCCGCCCGCTTGGCCCTCCGGCAGGATCTCTTCAATGGGGCGCTGCCAGCGCTCGACGGGGACGCCCTCAGCCAGGGCCTGCTCGTACCAGCCCCGGTAGCCTTCTGGGGCGCGGCTATAGGTCGAACCACTGGTCTTTTGGCCGCTCTCGGGGGCCAGCACAATCAGCAGTAGGCAGAGGACCCCCAGCGTCAGTACACCCAACCAAACGGTGCGTCGGGTCATGGTTTCTCAATCTCCTGATAGGCGCGACGGCAGCGCTGTAGGTTCTCCGCGGTGAGGACCTGATCGCTAAACTGGCCGCGCTCGTGGGTGCGGATCAAAAGCTGGTAAGGACGCGGTTGGGTGATCGGATGGGCCGTTGTTTCCAGGGCGGTGAGGTATTCGCCATCGGTACGGCTGGCTTGGGCTGCAATCCAACCTCGGTCGCTGAGCGTTTGCAACGCAGCCATGTACAGGGCGCGGCAGGCACCTCGCCAGTCACCGGCGGCTTCTAATCGCTTGGCCTCGCGCAGCCATTCGGCAGCGGTGCGGGCGGGCTCGGGTTCAATCAGGGCGGTCAGGATTGTAGTTGGGCGAGGGGTCGCCCGGTTCGCCAGGAGATAGACCACAATCTGGTAAATAATCCACGCAAGCAGCAGTGACGTTGCTGTTACCGCCGTCCAGAGCAGCACGGTCCCCACCCATGCCGGTAAGGTAAACTCTGGAGGTGGCTCGTTTGAGGGTTCCTGTCCCGACAGCAACAGCTCAATCCACTCGCCCAGTCGTTGGGTCAATAGCCGCACTTGCCAGCCCAAGGTCGAGGTTTGTATCGATTCGGCAGCCATTGTGTGCGATCGCACCCCACATCATCAAAAGCGCGCCATCATAGGTGCATCATTACAAAGCCGGGCAGGAACCGACCGTCTCTACCGTTTACGAGCAACCCAATAGCGCCCCAATTATAGGCATTTATCTCAGGCGTTGACTCCGTGGGTTCCCTGGAGACTGCAGGGAACGAGATACAAGCGATCGCCCCTAGATACTTTTCTTTACAAAAGGCAATAAAACGACAATCGTGAGTTGACCGGCTTGAGAACAGTCGGCATGGTTATTAGAGTATTTATACTTGCACCGTCTCAGCACGGTATCGGGTGCAATTATGCCGCTGGGTACCTGGTGGGATGGCTTAGCCGCCTCCCTTGGCTGCTATTGCGCAAGGCCGCATACAATAGCGCGTTTACTTATTCAGCGTTTACTCATTCAGAACGTGTTTTGTCTTGGTAGGCATGGCTAAATCTGACAGTTTTCTACCCGGTGACCCTGGGGTTAACTCCCTATCACCCAATGTTTCGCTGAGCCTGTTGCAGAACCCGCTACCTTGGCTGCGGGCCTTTTGGAAGTTTTCTCGCCCTCACACCATCATTGGCACGAGCCTGAGCGTGGTGGGACTGTTTGCGGTGGCCTGGGCTGCCCGTCATCCGGCGGGGGCAAATCCTGCAACGCTCCATGTCTGGGGCGGCATCGCTGCGATGCTGCTGACCTGGTTAGCGTGTCTGTGCGGTAACGTCTACATCGTTGGGCTGAATCAGCTTGAAGATGTAGAAATCGATCGGGTAAATAAGCCCCATTTACCGCTGGCTTCCGGAGAGTTTTCTCGGTCTCAAGGTGTGCTACTGGTGGGGCTAGCGCTGCTGGCTGCCATGGCGCTGGCGGGGCTGTCCCAGAGTTTGTACCTGATTGCTACTATTTGGATCAGCATCGCCATCGGTACGGCCTATTCCTTGCCGCCGATTCGCTTAAAGCGGTTTCCGCTGTGGGCGTCAGTGTGCATTTTGTCCGTCCGCGGTGCAGTGGTGAACTTAGGCCTTTATCTGCATGCCTCCCATCAGTTGGGGCTGCGGCCGACGGTGCCGCTGCGGGTGTGGGTGCTGACGCTGTTTGTGCTGGTCTTTAGCTTTGCCATTGCCATCTTTAAAGATATTCCCGACATCGAAGGCGACCGGCGCTACGGGATTGAAACCTTTAGCCTGCAGTTGGGGCAACGCAGCGTGTTTAACCTGGCCCGTTGGGTGATCACGGCCTGCTATCTCGGTGTGATGGCGGTGGCCCCTTTCCTGTCAGGGGTCAATATCCTGTTTCTGGTCGTTAGCCATGCGTTGGCGCTGATTTTCTTATGGCAGCAGAGCCATCGGGTCCAGCTCGACGGTGAGCCCACGGGTGAAGCGGCTGCGGTGGCGGTTTCCTACCCGCAGTTCTACCAGTTTATTTGGAAGCTGTTTTTCATTGAGTATCTTATTTTTCCGGCAGCCTGTTTGCTGAGCTAAGGTGATTAAGCCTTGGCCCTATTTCGGTCTGGTGTTGTGCGACCGTGAATGCTGCGGGCTGAATCCAGGGTTAAGATTGGCCGGTTTGATGATTTATCATGCTTCGTCTGACAGAGCTTAAGCTATCGCTAGATCACACTGACGCTGATCTGCAAGCCGCAATTTTGAAGAAGCTGCGGCTCGAGGCGGCTGACCTGACCGGTTACACCGTGTTCAGGCGCAGTTACGATGCGCGGAAACGGGGTGCGATCGCACTGGTTTACAGCCTTGATATCGATACCCCGAAAGAAAAGCAGCTGTTAAAGCGCTTTAAAAAAGATCCTCACGTTTATCCCACACCCGACACGCGCTATCGATACGTCGCCCAGGCGACGGGCGCCCTATCCCACCGCCCTGTGGTGATTGGCCTGGGGCCCTGTGGCATGTTTGCGGGGTTGCTGTTGGCTCAAATGGGGTTTCGGCCCATCATTATTGAGCGAGGCAAGCCGGTTCACGAGCGCTCAAAAGATACCTTTGGCTTCTGGAGCAAGCGCAAGTTTAACCCCGAGTCCAATGCCCAGTTTGGCGAAGGCGGAGCCGGCACCTTTTCCGACGGTAAGCTCTATAGCCGCATCAAAGACAACGACTATCGCGGCCGCAAGGTGTTGACCGAACTCGTCGAAGCCGGGGCTGTGCCCGAAATTCTTTACATCAACAAACCCCATATCGGCACCTATCGCCTGGTCAAGATCGTTGAGAAGATGCGCCGCACGATTCTCTCCCTCGGTGGCGAAATTCGGTTTCAACAGCGCGTTGTGGATCTGACGTTAACCCAACAAGGCGACCAGCAGCAGGTGCAAGGGGTCGTCCTGGACAACGGCGAGACGATTCCCTCTAATCATGTTGTGCTTGCTGTGGGCCATAGCTCCCGTGACACCTTCGAGATGCTTTACGAGCGGGGCGTTTACATCGAACCCAAGCCCTTTTCCATTGGCTTTCGTATCGAGCATCCCCAGCCGCTGATCGACCAATCTCGCTTGGGTGACCAGGCGGGACACCCCATGTTGGGCGCTGCGGATTATAAACTCGTGCACCACTGTCGCAATGGCCGGTCGGTGTACAGCTTTTGTATGTGTCCAGGGGGGCAGGTGGTCGCTGCCACTTCAGAAACCGGGCGAGTGGTGACCAACGGCATGAGCCAGTATGAGCGTAGCGGCAAGAATGCCAATAGCGGCATTGTGGTGGGGATCACGCCAGCTGACTATCCGGGCCATCCCCTTGCTGGCATTGCCCTGCAGCGGCAGTTGGAAGAACGTGCCTTCGCCCTCGGGGGAAGGACCTATGCTGCGCCGGGACAGCTCGTTGGGGACTTTCTGGCCGGCCGGCCCTCGACGGCATTGGGCTCGGTCAAGCCGACCTATCGACCGGGGGTTCACCTGTGCGATCTCTCGCCGAGCCTGCCGGACTACGCCATTACGGCTATCCGTGAAGCGATCCCCGTGTTCAACCAAAAAATTCCGGGCTTCGCCATGCCCGATGCGGTCCTCACGGGCGTTGAAACTCGCACCTCGTCTCCCATTCGCATCAAGCGCGGTGACAACTGTCAGAGTCTGAATACCCAAGGGCTTTTCCCTGCCGGAGAAGGCGCTGGCTACGCAGGTGGCATCCTGTCTGCGGGGGTCGACGGCATCCGCGTTGCCGAGGCCGTTGCCCTGAGCATGACTGCTGCGACTGTCCATGCTGCTTAGGCGCCCCAGCGCCCTGCTTAGCAACTCAACCGCTCGAACCTCACCAGAGCAAATAAATATCAGTGTTTCAGTCTTCAGTGACTCGTTTATCCTGGAGCTGTCCCTTCTGGCGTGCCCTCCCATGAAGTTATCCCTCGGTCGATGGTTTGGTCTGCTGCTGTCTGCAGTGCTGTTGGTGGTGGGCTGTGCAGTGGTGAGTCCCTCCTCTGAACTGCCCCAACCGGCTGACGCAATGGCCGAATTGCATCAAGGGGATTCACCCATTGCGTCAGCCGCCGTAGGCGAGGTGCCGGAGGGCGCAGTCACCGCTGAAGACGTGGTCTATGCGACGCTCGATGGGCAGCCCTTTACGGGCTACCTGGCTAAGCCCGTTGGCGCGTCCGAACCGCTGCCGGGCCTAATTGTCATTCAAGAATGGTGGGGGCTAAACGACAATATTCGGGCCATGACTCGCCGGCTGGCCAATGAAGGCTATGCTGCTCTGGCTGTGGACCTGTATGGTGGCGAAGTGGCGGAGACGCCGGATGAGGCGCGGGTGCTGGTCCAGACCGCGCTGCAAGATCCCGCCTTGCTCACGCAAAATGTCGTGGCGGCCTATGGCTATCTTGCGGAGGAGCAGCAGGCTCCGACGGTGGGCAGCATTGGCTGGTGCTTTGGCGGCAGCTGGTCTTTAAATACGGCCTTGGCCCTGCCCACTAAACTGGATGCTGCCGTGATTTACTACGGCGGGCAGATTTCCACTGACCCGACTGTGCTAGAGCCGCTGCAGATGCCGATTCAGGGTCATTTTGGCGAATTGGATAGCAATCCTTCTCCAGAGACGGTGGCCGCCTTTGAGGCCGCACTAGAGGGGCTGGGTAAGGATGCCGAGATTTATCTGTACGAAGGGGCCAATCACGCCTTTGCCAATCCCTCGGGAACGCGCTACAACGCTGAAGCCGCAGCACTAGCCTGGGCGCGCACGATTACATTTTTCAGCGAGCATCTGTAGGCCAGGACTTGTGGCCGGGATTGTTTGGGCGTGATGGTTGTCCTAGCTGCCCAGCAAAAATAGCCCTACCATCGTTACGCTGTTCCAGGCGCTATGCAATAGCATCGGGGCCAGCAGATTGCGGGACCGTACATACACAAACGCCAAAATCATGCCTAGGGTCATCAGCGGCACCACCTCCGAAAGGCTGAGGTGGGCGGCTGCAAAGATAAAGCTGCTCACCAGCATGGCCCCCCAGACGGGCAGATACCGGGTCAGCGACGGCAGCAAAAAACCGCGAAATAAAAATTCTTCGAACAGGGGCGCAGCCACTGCTGCAGTCAGAAAGAAAATTGACAGGGCAATCGGGTCGCTCTCTTCTACCACGGTTTGTAGCAGTGGATTACTCCCGCCCTGTCCTTGCCAAACCTGTTGATTCAGAAACGAAACGCCAAGCATGATCGGTAAGGCCGCCAGGTAGCCGCCGATGCCCCATAGCGGCCAGCGATCCAATAATTTGAAGCGAAACCAGCCTTCGGGTAAGGGCAGAAACTGGCGAATGGCAACATACAGGACGGCCACGCCGCTGACGGACATGAGCAGGTAGTAGATCATTGAAAATAAGGCTCGACCGCGATTGGTGGTAGCGATCGCATTGACCCCCAGTCCCCCCAGCACCAACGGCAGCAAAAACTGACCCACAAAGAAGAAGCCTACGACCAGTACCACCCAGATGGTTTCTCCATCCCACGGTACCGACCAAGCCTCCAGCTTCTGAGCCAGCATCGATGTTTCCCGTTGGGAAAACCATTGGGCCGCCAGCACCAGTAGCAGGATGATCCCAGCGACGCCCCCCAGGGTAGGCAGCAGGCTAACAGCCACCAGCTTAAATAGGGTGGTTTGGGCAACAGCCTGTTCCTCGGTTTGAAGCTGGTTCAGGGCATCAAATTGGGCCTGCTGTTCGTAGAGCTGTTCAAGGGCACGATTGCGAAACCAGCCTGTCAGGTGGGTCTGTGTCAGGGTCTCTGCATCGGGGCTAGGGCTGTCTTGCCAGATTGAGGCCAACGCTAGCGCCGTAGCGGCTAAAGTGGGTGGCGTGTCAGTATCAGCGGCCAAGGTTTGCCACTGGTCAATGGCGGCCTCAGACTCGTTTTGCTCTGCAGTCAGTAGCCCCAGCCGGAGCTCCAAACGAGCTAGCAGAGCTTGCTGCTGGGTAATCACCTGCTGGATGGTCTGGGTCTGTTTTGGGTCAGCTTGGGCCTGGAGCACCGATTGAGATCGCGTTAGCCCCGTCTCCGCTTCGGCCTTCAGCGTCTGATACTCCTCAATCACAGCGGCCAAGGGTGCCTCTCCCAGTAGGGCCTTCCGTACGCGTTGTCGATCGCCGTCCGAGAAGCCCTCGCCTTGCCACTCGCTGGCTTGTAGGAGGAGATTGCTTTGATAAAGCTGCAGTTGCCCTGTGACTTGGGGCTGTTGCCAGCTATTGACCAGGGATGCCCCCATGACCCATAGCACCAATAGCGTAATCACCGTCACCACAGTGCGTCCAATGGTGTTCGGGGAAATGGGCCAGTTCATGAAGGGGGGAGCACTCTCTGTGTAAACCTACCCTGCATTATCGCACTTTCGTCTAATGAACGAAGGGACAAAGTCCATTGGCAGCCTGCCCGTGTCGGTCACTGGCTGCATTCATCTCCCGGGTAGGCTGTACGCATTTCCCCAGTAAAGTGACGACCCGGTAAAGTGACGACCCAGTAAAGTGATGACAACGTGGAGCCGCACAGGGACAGGTAACAGCCCGTGCATTGCGCAGTCGTCGGCGTTTCTGGGGGCTGACTGAGCCGGATCAGGGTGTCTATGACTCAGGCATAGGAGCCGCGGGCACGGTGATGATAAAGCGCGTTCCCTGGCCCGGCTGGCTGAGTACGCGGATGTAGCCTTGATGTCCGTTCACCGCTTTGTGAACAATGTGCATCCCTAACCCCAGACCATTAATTTTGCCGACATTTGTGGCCCGTGAAAATGGATCAAAGATTTTGCTCAGAAACGCCTCGGGCATGCCGATGCCATTGTCCTGAACAACTAAGACCAGCTGCTTGGGCTGGCAATCTAGCTCAACCTTAATCTGGCCACCGCCCTCCACCTGGCGTGAATATTTGATGGCATTCGACACCAAGTTGTTGATGATATGGTCTATCAACCGGAGGTCAAGAGGGCGCAGGGTTTCAGTCCCTTTTGCTGTAAATGTCAGGGTTTGATCCTCTGCCAGTGTGGCTTGAAAGGCATCAACACGCTCCCTCAGAGTGCTGATGACCCTGACCGGCTCAGGCTGAAAGGGCAGCTGCTCCTGGGCAATCTGTTCGGTGGTCATCACCTGCTCAAGCTGGTGAGTCATTTGTTGGATGGCCGTACGAATCTGGCTGAAATGCTTTTGCTTACGGGCGTCACTCAGCTGTTCTCCGTATTGCCGAACAATCTCTAGGGACGCTAGCATCACGCTGAGCGGTGTCCGTAGATCATGGGCCAACATGGCGTAGCATTGGGCCTTCAGATCGTTCAGTCGCTTTTCTTCAGACATCAGCGCGCGCCAGCGATCGTCCTCGGCGCGACGGGCCAGGGCCATTTCCATCGTTGACTTGATGTCTTCCAGCTTGGCGGGCTTGGTGAGATAGCCGTAGGGGCGGGTGGCTGCCGCCTTGGCGATGGTGCGGTCATCGCCAAAAGCCGTTAGGTAGATCACAGGAATATTAAGCTGCTGGAGGAGGCGGGCGGCGTCAATGCCGCTAGAAGCTCCCTTGAGTTGAATATCCATCAGGACCAAATCGGGCTGCTGCTGCTGCGCCGCATCCAAGGCGGCCTCGGCATCTTTGACGATACGGGTGATGCCGTAGCCCAGCTGTTTGAGATTGTCGGCCAGATTGTAGGCACTGATCAGTTCGTCTTCCACAATCATCACCTGGACGGCAGGGGACGTTTCCGAGGAAGGCACTGTCGGAGGTGTTAGCCGAGTTTCAGAATCTAACATGGTGCAGTCAAAGCTCAGGGGAAGTCACAGCGTGGGCAAAGGGATACGGATAGGCCGTAGTGGGCCGGCCTAGGTCGAGAGCACAGTGTTAAGGGGGGGATCCTTTCGAAAGGTGATCTTGAACTGAGTGCCTGGGGGGGAAAGCACCGAAAGATGGGCATCGAGCTGATCTACAAGGATGGTGACCAAACGTAGGCCCAACGACGACTGGCTCATGGTTTGAAAGCTATCCGGGAGACCGATGCCGTTATCGCACACAGATAGACAAATGCTGGATTGGGCGTGCTTAAAGCCGATGGTAACGCGGCCCTTTTGATCTTCAGGACAGTAATCCTCAGGGAACGCGTGTTTTAAGGCGTTGGTCAAGAGTTCATTCACAATTAACCCTAGTGGAATGGCCACTTCTAAGCTGACTGAAATGGGATCGCTATCTAGCACAATTTGGACCCGGCTATTGGCGGTTTCTGTCATCGAGAAGAAGTGGTCAACCAGGGTCTGTACATAGTCCGAAAAGCGAATTTGAGAGAGCTGCTCAGACCGATAAAGCTGTTCGTGGATCAGCGCCATGACCTGGAGGCGACGCTGGCTGTCCAGTAAACTTTCCCGTAGCTGGGGCTCTTTGAACTGTCGGGTGTGCATCTCCAGCATGCTGTGCACCACGTTGAGGTTATTTTTGACCCGGTGATGAACCTCACGCAGCAGCACTTCTTTTTCCGCGAGTGACGTTACGATCTTTTCCTCAAAGCGCTTGAAGTCGGTGATGTCGGTAATCACGCCATCGAGATAACGCACACTAGTCTGGGTGTCGAATCCCCAACGCCCGCGCTCCAAAATCCAACGCTGCTGGCCGTTGGCGGTGAGAATGCGATACTCCACTTGGTAGGGAAGTTGGTCGTTAAACGCCTGGGTCATGACGAGGTGCAGCATCAGCTGATCGTCAGGCTCAGTAATGTCACTTAGCTGTCGCCGACCTTGTTGCCGAAACGTTTCAACGCCGTATTCTGTAATGGCTGCAATTTCCTCACTAATAAACTCAATCGGCCAATCGGGTTGAATGGCGCATCGAAAAATCACCCCTGGAACGTTGAGTACCAGATTCTGAAACTGTTGGACCTGTAAGTCGCGACTGATTTCGGCCTGGCGGCGAGGGGTGCAGTCAAATAGAACGCCATCCCAAATCGTCTCCCCTTCGACGGTGTAGGAGGGTTGGGCGGCAATCTGTAGCCACTTATGGGTGCCTGACCGGGTGATGAAAGTCCCTTCCCAGTTGAGGGAGGACAGGGTTTGTGCGGAGTGGGACATAACGGACTGTAGCCGGATGCGGTCAGCGGTAGGAATCCGGTTTAGTACCGTCTCAAAGGAGTAGATTTCGCCCGGCTCCATTTCTAGGATGGAGCGGCACCGAGTACTGATATGGGTCATCATCAGCTGGGCGTCGGTTTGCTGAACGCACTGAAACAGCATGCCTGGGATATTGTTGGCCAGGGTGAACAGCCGAGCTTCCCGCTGCTGTAGTACAGCCTCAACGCGCTCTCGATACAGGGTCTCTTGACGAAGTCGGTGATGCAGGTCATTCAGCTGTTGATGGGCCACCGAATCCGTCGGCAGGGGACCCAGCTGAGATTGCACCTCCCAATAGCGCAGGCATTGTTGCAAAAAGGTGTGGGCTGGAGCCGCCACTTCTGCTAAGGACTGTTCTGGCGGCAGTTGCGTCAGGGCCTGCTGGTGAGCGGCTAACCAATCTGACGGCAGCAGACACTGCTGTTGAGCTTGCTGGTTAAGCTGCTCAATCAGTTCAACTGAAACCGTATCAGGGGTTTGCAGGTAACGGCTCAGGCCGTCCTGATACCGTTCTGCAAAGGTTCGACTGGTCGGTGCGCTCTGCATAGGTTTGAGAATGTGTGGGTGCGCCATTGAATGTGCGACCCCGAGGAGGGGTGTTGCCTGTCGTCAGTCACCCAATGGAATGACCGCCTGGCCCTGACAAGGGGAGCGGCAATTCTATCAGCGCTGAGGATATCCTCGGGGGGCACTGCGGTTGGGAATATGCTCTGCTAAAGCGTCCCATGGGAGAAAAATTGCTGTCTGTTATGAGTGCACCGATGAGTGCACCGAATTCAATTGAACGGTGAGAGCGGGAGAATGATGGGCGCGATGGGGGCTGGGCTGCACAACATGTCATGCCATGCACGCCATATCGAGCCCTTCTGTCATCAGTCCAGCGTAATAGCCTGATACAGCGCCTTAACGTAAATAGCGAATCTACGTAAATGGCGAAACTGTACCTATTTCACGGTCAACACCAAGCATTAGGGTTGGCGATGACCGTGAAATAGAGCGGTAGTGAAATCGTCGAAGGTCTTTACGTCAAAGGGGCTTAAGGCCAAACACGACTTCACCACTCACGACTTCACTGGCCTGACCCGAATCTTTAGTGTTGACACTGCACTAGGCTTCAAAACTTAGGACTCAAACACTTAGGACGTCGACGAAGGCGCTTATCCAAGACTGTTGTGACGGCAGCTCTAGTCTATAAAATGGTCTAGATCTTCCGAATGAGCAGAACACCGGATATTTGATGCCTGGTCTAGCCGTAGATATTACGAGAGACCGATGGGGCTTCTTCGTAAAATTGCTGAGGTGACGTCACTGTCGCATCAGCGTTGACCTAGGGAGGGGGTGGGGACGTCGGGGAGGCCCCTGTCGCGGCAGGCTGTCGGGCAAGGGCGAGGCAAGCAATCGCGAGTCCAAATCCGGCTGCGGCTAAGCCTAGGCCTAAGGGGGGTGATGGGCTGCCCAATCGCTGTACGCCTGCGCCAAATAGACTTAAGGCGACGGCGCCGCCGCTGAAATATAGCCCTGTTCCCAGGCCGCTTTTCTGAGGGGGCACCATGGATAGGGCAAAGGGGAGGGTGCCATTGGAGACGAGGCTAAAAGCTGCGCCTGCAAATATAGCGAGTAGCAGTACCTGATGGGCAGAGCTGGCGCTGAGCAGCAGGCCGCTGATGCCAGTGAGACCAACCAGGCCAATGCCCATGGCCAATCGATTGCCGAGACGAGTGGCCACATTCCCCATGGGCAGAGCTGTCAGCGCGACGGTGATGAAAATTACGGCCAGGGCACGTTTGCCGGGTAGGGCGCTCAGGGTGCCGTACTGCACAGGCAAAAGCTGTAGCAGCAGCCGTAGTCCCAGGGCAACCCCAATGCCGACACCAAAGACGAGAGCCAGATTGGGCAGAAGTTTAGACCAGTTAATGCGGGGGGGCGGTCCGGGCTGTTGTACCTGGGGGGTGCGAATGGTTTGAGCTGGATTGACCTGTCGGAGCACCAGGGCTGCACCCAGTAGGACCACCGAGCCAATAGTAAAGGTGGTGCCTGCGCCCAGGCTCAATAGCCAATCTCCCGCAAGGGGTGCCATAGCCCCCGTAACCCCACCGACCAGTGTGAGTAACCCCGCCGCTTGTGGCAGCTGGCTCTCAAAGGCATAGCGTCCTAAAAGCGACAGTGCCGGACTCCGAAAAACGGTCATGGCCAAGGCCCATAGCACCAGGGCAACCGGCAACAGGAGCCTGATGGCGCTGCTGCCCAACCAGGCAGCCAGGGGAATGCCGATGAAGCAGGCGGCGGCCAAGATAATACCTAGGGCAATTTGGGGAAATCGGCTGCCCACCCAGCGCTGGGACTGATCTGACAGACTCCCCATCAGGGGTTCCATCACGGCGGCTAGCGCATTTTCAAGCACGAGCAGGATTGTGCCCAGGGCCTCCGGAAAGCCCAAGCCGGTGAGGAGCTTGAGCAGATAGAGGTTGTAGATCACCCAGGTGAGTGAGATAGCACCTTGAACGGCTGCCAGTCCACCCACCTGAACCCAC
>JBCBOC010000681.1:0-2750 GCA_039821475.1 Cyanobacteria bacterium J06632_22
CCGTCCCTTTCCCCAATAGTGGCATTCAACGCTAGTTTGTGACTCAGTATGCAACGCTGTGTAAAGGGACGGCCTGCATCCTTATGGAAAAATCAATCAACCTGCCTGAACCAGACACGTTGGATATTGCCCTGGCGGAAATTTTGGGGGCCGGGAACAGCTACGCTTACTCTGCGATCTCAACCGTCCGCCGTCACCTACATGCCTTTCATCTCAACCATCTCTTCGAACCGAACGAAATTTTATTCGAAGCCTACATTCGCGGCAAAGAAGTCCAGCGACGCGGCGAGCTGATCCGCAATCCCCATGCCTGGATTAAAAGTACAGCATTCAACATTGTTCGAGAAAAAAGTCGAAAAGCCCGTCAGCGCGTCTTTGTGTCCTACGAAGAAAACGAATATCGTACCGGCGACGACGCGCCCAACATGCTCGACAAAATTGACCTCTCCCATGAGATCACGCTGCTTTACAAAGCCCTGCGGGAGTTTGAGAAAGAAAACGCCGCCACAGCTCAGCTATTGATCTGGCGAACTATCGATCAGATGAGCTGGGATGAAATCGAAACCAAGCTCAGGGCCATGACCGACGGCGATATTCCTAACCAAGCCACCCTCAGGCAGCGCGTCGCCCGGGGAAAAAAGCGCGTTCGCCATATTTTACACAGCTTCGGATTGCCCATGCGGTAAGCCGTCTGGCGCTCACGCAGCCACCAGCGCCGCCGCTACAATACTTTGAAACAGAGCCAGGCCATCGGTACTACCCAAAATGGCTTCTGCGGCTCGCTCAGGGTGAGGCATGAGCCCCAGGACGTTGCCCGCTTCGTTACAGATACCGGCAATGTGATTGAGTGCCCCGTTGGGATTACTCTCGGGGGACACCGCCCCATCCGTTGCACAATAGCGAAACACCACTTGACCCCGATCTTCAAGCCGGGCCAGCGTATCGGCATCGGCGTAGTAGCAGCCCTCGTTGTGGGCAATCGGCAAGGTAATCATCTGGCCCTGACGGTAGTTTTGGGTCCACAGCAAATCGGTCCGCTCAACCCGCAGCGGGGTGCGATCGCAAATGAATCGCATGTCTCGATTACGCACGAGCGCACCGGGCAGTAGCCCCATCTCAGTCAGAACCTGAAAGCCATTGCAAATACCCAACACCGGTCGACCCTGGCGGGCATGCTCCAGCGTTGAGCGCATAGCCGGAGAGAACTGGGCAATGGCACCGCACCGCAGATAATCGCCGTAGCTAAAACCGCCCGGCACAATCACCACATCAACATCGCCCAGGTCACTGTCCTCATGCCAGATCCGGCGGGTGGGGTGCCCTAATAAGTCGCGGGTCACATAGGCAACATCGCGATCGCAGTTTGAACCTGGAAAGGTAATTACGCCAAATTTCATGGGTGTCTCCCAAACGTCGTGGGGTCGATCTCGTAGATGGGACAGCAGGGCGGTGCCTTCAGTGGTCTATTGAAAACGACGAATCAAACAGCCGCCAATGCATTGATCTCAAAGCGGTAGTTTTCAATCACCGGATTCGCTAAAAGCTGATCGCACATCCGATCCAGTTGCTCGCGAGCACTATCATCGCTATCGGCCGTCAACGTTAGCTCAACGTATTTACCAATGCGCACGCCCGCCACATTGTCATACCCCATATGGGAGAGTCCTGACTGTACGGCTGTTCCCGCCGGATCCAGAACCGACGGGCGAAGCGTTATGTAAATCTGAGCTTGATAGGTCTGTGCCACGGGTGTCTTAGAAGCATGCGGACAACTGCTCGATCATACTATTGACTGTAAATTGTGGCGCAGCATAGAATCTCCGATTTTGAAATGAATCTCTGAATTTTAAATGAATCTCCGACTTTGAAATAGAATCCCTGACTTTAACGAGCCTGCTGACTTTAACGAGCTCATTAGCTAACGGACCAGAGTATTCACGTCGACCCATAATTAATGCCAGCCCATACTCTACAAAGTCCACAGGAATCATCGGCCGATCTAAGCTAGAGAAAAACCTACTTTGCGCTATGGCCCGCCGCACTCGCAGTCAAACCCAACTTCTCGATATCCTCGCCACCCTCCAGGACCCTATATCGGCCCAGGATCTGTACATCAAACTGCGAGAACACAAGGTTTCGATGGGTCTGGCAACGGTTTACCGAGCCCTTGATGCGCTGAAGCTCAACGGCACGGTTCAAGTTCGAACCCTCCCTAGCGGTGAGTCACTCTACAGCCTTATTGCCCATGAAGACCGTCACCACCTCACCTGCCTCAACTGTGGCAACACCATCGAGATCGACGAGTGCCCCGTCCATGAACTAGAAACCCAGCTCAATCAGTCCCACCGATTCCGGATTTTTTATCACACGCTTGAGTTCTTTGGCCTATGCACCCAATGCCAAGCCACTCAGCCTCAAGAAGCCATGGGCTAAAACGCAAAAATCAAGCCCATGAGATTATTCTTTCGAGAATCTATGAAAAACTTAACTATTTTTTGATAAAATATAAGAACAGCATTCAGGAATTTATACCTATGCCATACACCACGGAAGAGGGCGGTCGGCTCAATAACTTTGCACAGGAGCCCAAAATGTATCAGGCTGAGCCTCCTTCGGAAGCCCAGAAGCGAAATTACATCATTTTAGGCATCGCGGCTGTGGCACTGATTGGCGGTGTTTTAGCAGTTGCCGTTTCCGTTTCATAGCTATCTTGGACAGGCCATAGACACTTAGCAGGTCCGTGGCCTGTC
>JBCBOC010000706.1:0-2580 GCA_039821475.1 Cyanobacteria bacterium J06632_22
GTTTGAATGCATAATTCTGCGTTTTCTAGAGTGATCTTTTAGGCTGAATTTTTGTGAGTTAGATCACAGAAAATACCGCACCTCCGAGGTGTGGAGTAAAGATGGATACGTCTCATCCGCATTATGATTTTGGGCCTTGTGCACCCAACTGGGCCTCGTGCCCATCGGATTAAGTACCGCACGCGCGAGCTGCGTTGTCATTCATCAACTCCACCAACCGGTGTGGCGGTTCCTAGAAATGCTTTTCGGAGCCATAACCGGCGAGGCGTCTGCGTCAGAAACTACCGCGGTCAACCCGATGAGGACCATTACGGCTGTGCTGCAGCCCATAGGTATCCTGCTTTTTGAATATTTTTCTCAATAAGGTCGGCCTATTGCAATCTACCCAAGGGTTAGCTAGGATTGTCAACAACGACGCGTTATTGATACCTCGCTCACGGTTATAGCTTCTTATGGTCACGGCTTGATTAGAGCTACACCTGGCTGTTCACGGTGAGTACAACGCAGCGTCCCAGGTCTCTTTAGGAATAGGCGCATGGTTGCTTACACTGCTTCTGCAATGCGGGCTGAATTGAACGAACGGGGTTGGCGAATGACCCCGCAACGGGAGATCATGCTAGAGACGTTCCAAAATCTTCCGAAAGGCCAGCACCTGAGTGCCGAGGAACTGTGCAGTGTGCTGAAAGACGAGGGTGAGCCCGTGAGTCTGTCAACGGTGTATCGTAACCTCAAACTGATGTCCCGCATGGGCATTTTGCGCGAATTAGAGTTGGCCGAGGGTCAGAAGCGCTACGAAATTAACCAGCCTGCCCCTCACCATCATCACCACTTAGTCTGTGTCCGCTGCAATAAGACGGTGGAATTCAAAAATGATTCTGTTCTGAAGGTCGGGGCAAAAATGACCGAGAAGTCCGGCTATCACCTGCTGGATTGCCAGCTGATGATTCACGCGATTTGTCCCACCTGCCAGCGTTCTATCCTGCCCACTTAGTGACGGCCTACTTCCGGGTCTCAGATAGACCCATCGGGGAATGTTCAAGCGTATCCCTGAGGTCATCTCTCGCCAGACGGGTAGTACCCTATAATATCCACGGCAACTAACAGGGCTGGTTGAGTCTCTGCCTTGGCATTTTCGGAGAATAAGGTCCGATGGCTGACACAGCAGATAGGCACGTACAGGTCGGACAAGTCGCGCCTGACTTTACCGCGACGGCTGTTGTCGATCAGGCGTTTAAGACGATAAAGCTATCTGACTATCGCGGTCAGTACGTTGTGCTGTTTTTCTATCCGCTAGATTTCACGTTTGTCTGCCCAACTGAGGTAATTGCCTTTAGCGATCGCAACGACGCGTTTACCAGCCTCAATACGCAAATTTTGGGCGTATCCGTAGACAGCGAATTTTCCCACCTCGCTTGGATACAGACCGATCGAAAGCTGGGCGGTGTTGGGGAGATTACCTTTCCGCTCATTTCAGACATCAAAAAGGACATTGGCACGGCCTATAACGTACTGGATCCGGAAGTGGGCATCACGCTGAGAGGATTATTCGTCATCGATCCAGAGGGCATTGTTCAACATATTTCAGTGAACAATTTCTCCTTTGGTCGCAGCATTGATGAGACGCTACGGCTGCTGCAGGCCATTCAACACGTCCAGTCGCATCCCAACGAGGTGTGCCCGGTTGAGTGGCAGCCCGGCGATGACACCATGACCCCCACGCCCAAACAGACCCCTAAAAAAGAAACGAAGGGCTTTTTTGATCGTGAAGCGTAGCCCCTTGTCACGTTCTCTCTGCCATGCAGCTTACCTCCACTGACTTTAGGGGCCTGCTCAGCGCCCGTTTCTTGAATAATTTTTTGCCGCTGCCGGCTACCCCCCAGTTTCCGTTAGGGCAGACGCTACCAGATTTTCAGTTGCCTATGGTCGGCCAGCGGGCTCCTGTGCGTCTCAGCGACTATCGCGGGCAGCCGGTCGTCATCGCCTTTACGCGGATTTTTACAGCGAAACAGTACTGTCCGCTGTGTCATCCCCACCTCAAAGCCTTAGCTGCTGCCTACGATAATATTGCTGCCTTGGGCGCTGAAGTCCTGCTGATTACCAGCACGCCGCCACGGCAGAGTAAAACGGTGCAGCAAGACCTGGCGCTAGCGATGCCCCTGCTGAGTGATCCCAGTTGTCACATTTTTCGACGTTACAGTGTGGGCCAGGCCCTAGGTGCACCGCTACCTGCTCAGTTTGTCATCGATGCAGAGGGGCGATTGCGGTTTCAGCACCTGTTTTCCTTTCTGCACCCTAATGCCAGTCCAGAGCGATTAATGTGGGCGATTCGGGCCCTGACTTAGGCGTTGCACAACATTGAGTGCATCGGAAGCGCTCTGGTGCGCTCAAGACAACACATCTCAATCAATGCCTATTCAAATTGCCAATGTGCGCTTCAGAGGCCTGGTACGCACAGGTGGGCTGAAAGGACGGAGAGGGGGGGATTCGAACCCCCGATAGAGTTTACACCCTATAACTCCTTAGCAGGGAGCCGCTTTCAACCACTCAGCCACCTCTCCAAGGGAGTAACTATAGTACCAA
>JBCBOC010000245.1:0-6026 GCA_039821475.1 Cyanobacteria bacterium J06632_22
GCAAAATATGCGCATCCGTTGGTTTGAGCCAGCCGCCAGCCGTGCCGATCTCGTGGCCTATCCGGCCTACCGGCACTGGTGGCACACTGAAATGGCAGCGCCATCGACACCGTCTCCACAGCGAGTAACCGTGCCCGAAACGGTTCCCAGCGATACGTTACCGTCGCTAGCTGAGTTGGCCCATGTCGCAGATGGCAAACCCATTCCGGCGGGGGGGAGTCGGGCGGCCCGGCGCTGTTTGCAGACGTTTTTGGCCGATAAGGCCGACCGGTACTACTGGCAGCTCTCTTATCCCAGTGCTGAGGCAACGACGGGGTTGAGTCCCCACATCAAATTTGGCACCCTGTCGACTCGCGAGGCTGTCCAGACGATACGACAGGCTGAAGCCGATGACTATCGGGTGCAGCGCAGTCACCAACAATTGATCGCTCGGTTGCGTTGGGGAAATGGCTTCACCCAGCGATTTCGCTATTTGCCTCAGCTAGAGTTGAAGTCGCTGTATCGTGTCTTTGATGAAACGGGTTGGACCTTTGATGAAGACCAATACCGGGCCTGGCAGACTGGCCAAACTGGGTTTCCCATTGTCGATGCGGCAGCCCGCTGTTTGCAGGCGACCGGGGGTTACCTGGCTTTAAATTTCCGCATTCGTGCCATCTATGCCAGTTTCTTGAGCAATCTGTTGGGTATGGACTGGCGTTATGGGGCACTGCACTTTATGCGTCACCTGATCGATGGCGACTGTCCCATCGATCACTATCAATGGGCCATGCAGTCGGGCGTGACGCACTGTGTCGACAAGTCTTGGACCCGAATTTACAACCCAGGACAGGCAGCGGTGGATCGCTGTGATCCGGAGGGGGTTTTCATTAAGCGTTGGCTGCCCGAACTGGCTCATCTACGGCCGGATCAGCTGGGCATGCCCCCGGCTGATGCTAACTATCCTGCCCCGATTGTTGATTATCGCCAAGCCCGGCAGCGTCGGGTGGAACAGCTGAGTCAGCAACGTGAGACCTTTATGTTCGCTGAAAATATTGTCCCGTTCCTGGCGTCCATGCCCACGTCGGTTATCCCCTTTGGGGCGGAACGGCATGCCAGCGAGGTGGGGTGGGCAGCATCAGATCCGACGCAACTCTTTCCTGCCGCGTTGGATCTGAAGGCCTTAGACCCGTCCCAGGCTAAGGCTTTGCGGACTTGGTTTGTGGCGCATGTCAATATCACGCCGCCCCGTATCCGTCGCCGTTCTCAACCGTCGACACGCCCTTCACTAGGCGATCAGCTGAGTTTACTGTGAGGGGGATAGCGCGGGTCCCTCGCGCTTTTGGGAATCGCGATGCGTTCTGGCACAGGGCACTCCGACGCGCGCAACCCAGCTCAACCTTGGTGCGAGTGGCTTTTATGCGGGCGGCTTTTGAGGTGCTTTCCTCTTGAGACGACTTACACGCGTCGGACAATCCCTTCGTAATAGAGGGTGCGTCCTTGGGCATCTTTGACCCGGCGAACGTCTTCGCTGATCCAGGTCGTGCTGCCATCTCGACGGCGAATCTGGGCCTCAAAGTTGGAGATCGCCTCTTGGGTGGTCATGAGTTTTTCAAAGTTGCGGCGACATTGGGGGTCAACGTAGAGTTGAGTCTGGATAGCGGTCACCTCGGTTAGCAGCGTCTCCGCGTCAGGGTAGCCGTAGAGCTGTGCCAATGCACGGTTGACCCGAATATAGTGTCCCTCTGGCGTGGACTGAAACATGCCGTCAACGGCGTTATCAAAAATGCTGCGATACTGGGCTTCTGCTTGGCGTCGCTCCTGAATCTCAGACTGGAGGCGAACATTTTGCTCCTCCAGTCGTTTTCGCATGGTGACCAGTTCGAGTTGGTAGGCGACCCGAGTAATCACTTCGTTGGGGTGAAAGGGCTTGGTGATGTAGTCGGCGGCGCCCAACTCGAAGGCGCGGACCTTTTTGTCAACGTCGCAAACGGCACTGACAAAGATGATGGGAATTTTGCCGTGGCGATGGGACTTTTTGAGTTCTTGACAGACGTCGAAACCGGACATGCCTGGCATCAAGACATCTAGAAAGATTAGGTCTGGGGTAAATGACAGTAGACAGGCAAGGGCCTCTCGTCCTGATCGAGCAACTTGTACGTCATAGCCTTCGCGCTGCAGCGAACGCGCCAGTAGCTGAGTGCTATCAGTCGTGTCATCGACCACTAAAATATTTCCCTGCCGGGCCGGTTTGTGGTACTTGAACCCCAGCAGCCAAAAGATCTTCTCTTCGTGGGTTTGAACCTCTCGACGGTAGCGATTGCCTTGGGCGGATAGGGATTGGTGAGAGAGGGCGAGAGTCTCTAACTGTTGGGCGACATCTACAACTTCTTGCTCTTCCAGGTAAAGGCTTTCGAGGACGGCATCTAGATTGCTCATTGGGTCTGCCGTCATGCCCGCGCCTTCTGCGACCACGGACTTGAGCTGGTCCATGTTTTGTCGCAAAAGCTTGCGGATGTAGTAAGCGATAGTTGGCGTTAATATAGTCGCCTTCTCCGTCGGTGCCGACTGTAGATGCGGACTGGCTATGAGCATGGGCTAGACTAGCGCGATAACTGTGTTGGTTTCCTTGATCCTAAGGTACCCCTGTAGGTTGGTCTGATAAAGCTGAAAAGACCGTACCACATAACATTCAGCATTTTGTCGCAACCCCTTTGCGAGAAGTACCGAGACGAGCATTTCGGCTGGAGGAATACCAACGGCACATCTACTGTTGGTGTAGATAAACATTCGAAGAATATGGGTGATTTTAGGGGCTATGCCATTTAAGTTGGGACACTTAAGGCTACCCTTTGGGGCGGCACCCTGCGCCGTAGCGCTAAAGGCAATTATGGGCAGCTTTGCCCTAACGGATCTGGCTGCTAAACCGTGTCTAGGCTAGATGCCGTCGTTGGCTCTAGGGAAAACCACTGTTCCGGAGACGGCAGCAGCTTATGCCTGGGACAGCGCCATTAACGTGAGGTAGAGGGTAAACGGTGTTTATTTCAGGTCAACTGATGCGGGCCAAAAGGCGGCTCCAGATCGTTATTGTGTTGGTGCTGGTGCTGGGCCTTATACTGCGGCTGACGAACGTTGCTCATAAGGTTTACGGGCATAATGAGGTGCTGACGTCGATGCGGGTGGTTGGTTACACCATTCCTGAAATTGAATCGACTGTGCTGGCTGGGCCCGTGGTCACGGCAGCGCAACTGCAGCAATTTCAGCAATTGTCTCCGGCGCGGAGTTGGGGGGATGCGTTGACAGCGCTCTCCACCCAGCCCGAGTATCCGCCACTGTTTTATTTTTTGGAGCGAGCCTGGGTGAGCGTTGTCGGTGCATCGCCCGTTGCCCTACGCCTGCTGTCCGTGCTGCTGAGTGTGGCGGCACTACCGTTGATGTACTGGCTGGGGCGGGTGCTGCTGCGGGATGATTGGGCTGCCGGGTTGGCTATGGCGCTGTTGGCGGTCTCTCCGGTACAGATGCTCTATGCCCAGGAGGCGCGTGAATATAGTCTATGGGGCTGCACGATCTTGCTATCGAGTGGTCTATTGCTACGGGCGCTGCAGCGGACGGGGGACAGTGCTATCCGCAGGCAGTACACCCAGGCGGGCTGGCAACGGAGTGGGGAAGCTTGGGCACTGTACGGACTGTCCGTGGTGTTAGGGTTGTACACGACGCTACTAACCGTTTGGGTCGTAGTAGCCCAGGGGCTATATGTCCTCCTGGTAGGTTCTCGGCGTCACTGGGCCCGGTTTGGCGTTAGCCTTATGGGTGCGATCGCACTATTTAGTCCCTGGCTCTGGGTGATGGTGCAGCACCGCGAAACAGGCCTCTCGGTGACGGTGTGGACGCAGTTGACCCAACCATTGGGGGCTCTGATGAGGCACTGGGGACTACACCTGAGTTCGACGGTTGTAGACTTTGACCTGCCAGCGACCCATGGGTTTGCCCTAGAGGTGCCGCCGTTGGTGCTATTGGGGGTTGCGATCGCACTATTGACGATGCCTGTCCAGGTGGGCTTGCCGGCAACCTTATTTTGTGGCGTATTGCTGCTCATACCTGCCCTCGGACTGATCGGAGCAGAACTGCTGCTGGGCGGTGAGCGGTCTATGGTCACCGGATCCTTTATGCCATCTCTGCTGATGGTGCTGCCCATTCTGGCCGTTGGACTGCGGGGGTGGTTGCTGTCTCGCCGTGCTCGCCTTCGGCTATGGGGACAGGGACTACTGGCACTACTCTTGGTGGCTAGCCTGAGTTCCGGCTTGCTGAGTGCCAGTCGATTCACCTGGTGGAATAAGGGCGTTAGCTATCACGTGCCTGTGATTGCAGAAGTTATCCGAACGGCAGAGCAGCCCCTCGTGTTATCGGCCCTCACAGACACCGGGCTGGGTAACGCGATTTCTTTAAGCTATCAGGTCCCTGCCAAAACCCCTTTTTTGTTCTTTCGGCCCAACCTGCCGCCCCCCTTACCCACAGACTACAGCGACTACTGGGTGCCCTACGCTTCTAGTGACGTCATCGAATCTCTGGAGAAGGCCTACGGTCGTTCCGTTACCCCCGTACAGGCCCCCGGCGTTTACGAGCTATGGCGGTTAGGCCCTGCCGCGGCATCGGCTTGATCGGTAGTGGAGGGCGGACCAGTTCGATATCGGGTCGAGACATTACTTGGCAACGACCATGGCTTTAATGCGCGTATCGCCCGTGATCACCCGAGGACGAAATAGCGTCCGAATCAGAATCCACAGCGATGTCAGTTCTCCAGGGGTATTCCACCGTCGCCACTGTCCTGGTCGACAGAACAATAATTCTACCAACTGTCGCTGTTGGGGTAGTGCCATGGCATCAAAGAGCACGGTAACGCAGGGAAACTCTTCGTTTAGACCTGTAGCCACCACTCGGCCACTAAGGTGAATCTGTTCTTCACTAATGGTGATGTGAACGGTCTCGTCCGCTGGCTGCTGAGGAAAGCCTGTTTGGGTTAGCGTTATCTGGGCTCCCACCTCGGAGATTGCTGTTGTGGTTCCCCACCAGGTTTGTTCCCCCACCTGTAGTGAGATTACTCGCCGTAGGTCAAACCAGTCGTAGGGGTCAGGTTTAGGCACATCCAACAGCACCAGTAGCGCTGTTCCTAGCATCATCAAGTTGTATAGGCTCCAGATCCATCCAATGCCCAGTCCTCGAATGTGGGCGGCCGCCTCAGCGGAGACTCCTGAGGCCCAGTTTCCCATTGCCAGGCACATGCCCAAGTTGCGCCACAGGCTAAAGGCGGTCAGTATAAACAATCCTATGAGTGGCCATGCCAGTCGCCAATTAAAGGTAAATCGGCTGCTAGATGTGCCCTTGGGTGTCACCTTAAATCCGGTTGAAAAAGGAGAAACCATCGCTTGGATCACCGTCATGGCCAGGGGAAAGGCGAGAACCAAGGAATACACATCTGACAACAGGGCTGAACGAGAATGGTGATTAAGCCAAGCAAAAACTGTAATCTGGACAAAATAATAGGGCAAAAAGAAATATAAAATCTCTTCTGGGGTAGCACGCACCGGAATAACACCAAAGGTATAGGTCAGCGGCGCTAACAAAAATACCACCCGTGCCAGGCTGTTAAACCAGTGCAAAATCCCCTCTAGATGCCCCAGTCGCTGAATCCAACTCAAGCCCGGAATGGTGAGTGGATTGGTTTTAATAAAGAAGGCCTGCAGCGTGCCCCGCGCCCAGCGTAGTCGCTGAGTGGCATGGGCAGAAATATTTTCGGCTGCCAGCCCGGCACTGAGTTTTTCATCCAAATAAACAATCTGATGCCCCCGAGCCGCAAGGCGAATCGCTGTGAAATAGTCCTCACTCAGAGAGTCTGTTACAAACCCACCGGCCGCTTCAATGGCGCTACGCCGGACCACAAATGAGGTTCCCGAACACACCACACTGCCTGCCCCATCTCGCATCGGCTGAATTTGCCGATAAAAAACCTCCTCTTCTGGGGTAAGAATATCTTCAAGTCCTAGGTTACGTGC
>JBCBOC010000003.1:0-21631 GCA_039821475.1 Cyanobacteria bacterium J06632_22
AATGTCCCGTGGATGACCTGATTTTCTCTTAGAGAGGCTTTGCTCTTGGTAAGAGAGAAATCTTGTCATTGTTCTATTCATTATTCAATATTCATACGGGTCGGCTGAGCGGTATGCTGCCAGTTTGTTCTAGGTATGCTGCTACTCGGAACAACAGATCTTCGCGGTAGGGCTGGGCAATAATCTGTACGCCGACGGGCAACTCTCCGGGTAAATACACGGGAACAGAAAGCACTGGTAGGCCAATAAAAGAGAGGGGCTGGGTGTAAAAACCCAGGTGAGGTCGGACTAGTACAGTCTTGCCACCTAGCGTCATGGTGGTTTGGTCTATGAATGGGGCGGGACAGGGGGTCGTGGGGGCCAGCAAAATGTCTACTTGTTGGAATACCCTCCGGACCTGATCGCGGTACCAGCGGCGCAATCGCTGGGCCTGGAGATACCAGTGACTGGGCATCAGGGCTCCTGCCAGGAAACGATCGCGGGTGGCGGGGTCAAAGTCCTGGAGCCGGTGTTGTAACCGGTAGCTGTGGAGCTGGCTGCCTTCACTGGCGGTGATCAGGTAGGCCGCAGCGCGGGCGCGGGCGGACTCCGGCAGAATGACGGTGTCGGTTGCATCCAGGGCTTGGGTGACCTGCTGAAAGGCTTGGGCCACCGTGGGGGCCATGCCTTGGGTGAAGTGGTCGCCTGCGATCGCAATCTTCAATCCGTCCAAATTACCCGACAGGTTCGGCACCACTGGCGGACGTTCTGTGCAAATGGGATCGCGCGGGTCTGCGCCCTGCAGGGCCGTAAACGCCAGGGCAATATCTTGCACTGACCGGGCAAACGGGCCCACATGGTCCAAACTACTGGAGAACAAAAAGGCCCCGGCTCGCGACAGCCTGCCATAGGTTGGTTTGAGTCCGTACACGCCGCAGAGGGAGGCGGGGACGCGAATGGAGCCATTGGTGTCAGAGCCTAGGGTCAGCGGCACCAGCCCGGCTGCCACCGCCGCCGCCGAGCCCCCCGAGGACCCCCCGGAAATGCGGGTGGGGTCGTGGGGATTGGGGGTGGCACCATAGTGGCTGTTGACCGTGACAAACCCATAGGCATACTCGTCCATATTGAGTGCGCCCACCAGGATTGCACCAGCGGCCTTGAGCCGGGCAACGGCAGTGGCATCTTGGCGAGCGGGCAAGCTGTCCTGGTTAATCTTGGCACCAGCCAGGGTGACGACACCCTGAATATCAAAGAGATTTTTGACGGCAAAGGGGACGCCGGCCAGCGGGCCGACGGCTTGCCCGGCTGCCATCCGCTGATCTACCGCAGCGGCCGCTGCCAGGGCTGACGTTGCCAAAACCGTCGTGAAACAGTTGAGCTGTGCATCTCTGGCTTGAATCTGTGCGAGGGCGGCCTGTACCACTTCCTGGGCGGTGGTTTCACCCTGTTGAATCTGGCGAGCTATCGCCGCAGCGGACCTCATGGCTCAAACCTCGGGGCAGCTTCCAGGTCATCTGGCAGTGAGAAATCCAGGACCGGCTGAGCAATGGCCCGGACCTGTTCAAAATTTTTGACGACATCGGCCATCTGGTCGGGCGGCACGGTGAGCCCTAGCAGCGTTAGGGTTTGGACGACGTAGGTTTCGACCTCAAAAGCGGGAGCGGCAGGATTGGGTTCAGGCTGGGCGGCGTCGATCATAGCGGCGTGTTTAGGGTGGCTGTGTTGATTGCGGAGCGTCTGCCAAAGTTTACTATTGGTGGCACAGCTTCGTCCTGGCCCTATCAAACTTCCCCTCAGATGTTATGACTGGCTATCTTACGACCCACGTGCTGGATACAGCTAGCGGTAGCCCGGCTGCCGGGCTCACCATTACGCTTTGGCGGGTTGGCGAGGTGACGACCCAACTTAAACGCTTGACGACCAATGCCGATGGCCGCACTGATACGCCGCTGCTCCAGGGAGCAGACTTTGCCTCAGGCATCTATGAACTCCGTTTTGAGGTGGGTGACTACTTTCGAGCCCGCGCCACAGATTTACCCGATCCCCTGTTCTTAGATGTGGTGCCGTTGCGATTTGGCATTGCGGATGCCGAGGTCCATTACCATGTGCCGTTGCTGTGTTCCCCTTGGAGCTACAGCACCTATCGAGGGAGTTAGGTCATGCCTGAAAAGCTGAGCATCGAGACCGTGAACCAAATGGGCCAGGGTGAATTTATAAGACGGTTCGGTGCTGTCTTTGAGGACACCCCTGCGATCGCACAGCAAGCTTGGACCCAGCGCCCCTTTGCCGATGTGGTCGATCTCCACCAAAAGATGGTTACCGTGGTCGAGCAGCTGTCTGCCGCGGCTCAAATTGACCTGATTTGCGCCCACCCAGACCTGGGTAGCCGAGCCAAAATGGCCGATGCCTCTGTTCAAGAGCAGGCGGGTGCCGGTCTAGATCAGCTTGACGCTACGGAATATGAGCGGTTTCAAACCCTCAATGGCGCCTATAAAGACAAGTTTGGTTTTCCATTTATCTTGGCGGTCAAGGGCCACACCAAGGTCACTATCCTGGCGGCGTTTGAGACTCGATTGCAGCATAGTCAGACCCAAGAACAGACCCAAGCTTTGTCAGAAATTGCTCAAATTGCCCGATTTCGCTTAGCAGACCTGATGGACTGAGCTGAAGGCTTTGATAAGACCAGTACGGGCCCGATTTCGCGCCCGTACTGGTCTCTAGCTGGCCGACTGAGCCTGGGCCCTGTTAATTTTCTCAATGAAGAAAAAATAATTTCTGTTAGTCCCGTTGCCAACGATACGAAGCCCCTCAGTAAAAAGACTTATAAGTTTAATCATGGCGAATAAGTTTAATCATGGCGAAGCGGCTGAGTTCCCCTCGTCATGATTGGCGACGGTCTAAGGACCCTTAATGCCCTGACAAAATGCCTTGAAAGAATGCCCTGAAAGGAAGCTTTATCGTATGTCACTCTCTACCGAGCCTCGGGTTGCCACCGCGGCGGCAACCGAGGACTATCCCCTCAGTCCGGTGCCATTGTCGGCCCGTAAACCGTTTTGGTCCCTCTCTCTATTGCTAATGGGGTTTGCCCTGACCTCTACCACTCTATTTGCTGGGGGGAGTCTGGGGCCGGCCTTTAGCTTTCCACAGCTGTTGGGGCTCATCCTCTTTGGCAATCTGATTCTAGGAGTGTACTGTGCTGCGCTGGCCTACATTGCCTGTCGCTCAGGCCTGACAACGGTTCTCATGGCCCGATTTAGCTTTGGCAACCTGGGGTCTCGCTGGGTTGATTTCATCATGGGGGCGACGCAGATTGGCTGGTATGCCTTTACGACAGCGATTGTGGTGCAGGTACTACTGAGTCTGTTTGGGGTCGAAAGTGGCGGGATTCTGTACTTTTTGTTGGTGTTTTTCTTTAACTACGCCTTCTGTGCGACGGCCTACATTGGCTATCGCGCCATTGACTGGCTCAGTCGATTGGCCGTGCCAGCCATGTTGATTTTGGTGGCGATTAGTTTGATGTTGGCCGTTGGCGATTTTGACAGTGCGGCGGCGGTGGTGCCTTCCGGGGAGCTGTCGTTGGGAACGGCCTTGGCTATTATCATTGGCACCTTTATCTCGGGCGGTACCCAATCCACGAACTGGAGTCGATTTGCTGACTCGCCTAAGAATGCGGTTGTTTCCACGCTAAGCGCATTCTTCCTCGTGAACGGCCTCCTGGTCTTTGCTGGGGCGTTTTGCACCCTGGTTTACGGCTCTGAGGACTTGATTCAGGCCATGTCCACCCAAGGCATTTTGGCCGGAGGCGTGCTGTTGCTGATTCTCAATGTTTGGACGACCCAGGACAACACCATCTATGCCTTCTCTGTGGCGGCCTCTAATATGTTTCGCACCACTAAACGCCACGCATTTGTGTTGGGCGGTGCGACCCTGGCGCTCGTGCTGACGCTATCGGGCATTTATGAGCTGTTGCCCACCTATCTGATTTTCTTGGGAACGGTGATTCCCCCCGTCGGAGGCATCATCATGGTGGATTTTTGGTTTAACCACGGCGGTCGTTTTCCTAAGCTGACCTCCCGTTTGCCCGCGTTTAACCTGGCGGGCGTGATTGCCTACGTGGTGGGTTCTGTTGTCGCTTACGTGACTGGCAATGTTGGCCTCGGTGTGGGGCCCGTGAACGGCATTTTAACGGCAGCAATTCTGTATGGCGTTTTGTGTCGAGTACTGCCTCAGCCTAGCCGAACCGTATTGTAAAGGGCTTAATCGGGGACTTAACCCAATAGCCGTCGATGTTCAATTTTGATGCAGGCATCCATGACCACTGGGATGCCTGCATCATTTAGTATTTGAGCCACTGTGGCGTCGTAGATATCGAGCTGTGTCCAAAAACAGCCAGGTAACGGTGAGAGGTCTAGCACCGCAGTGGCGATGTTGGGCAAAAACTCGCTGCGACGGAAGACATTGACGATGTCGATGGGCACGGGTACAGCGCTTAGGGTGGGGTAGCAGGGGCGGTCATCAATCTGCTTGAGCCTTGGGTTAATGGGATAGATTTCATAGCCTTGCTGCCGTAAATATTGGGCGACCTGATAGCTGGCCCGGTGGGGTTTATGGGAATGCCCCACCACGGCAATGGTCCGGGCGTTGGTTAAGATTGACCGAAGGGGAGCAGTTTGGTCAGGCGGGTCTGAAATGTGGTAATCGTGGGTTGCCATGGCCTCTTCAGTGTCAGTTTCCAGCGTTTGCCCTGTGAAAATTCTATTGTGAAAATTCTATCGACTCTGCTTCACTGCGAAACTCAGACCGACATTGAACTGATCAATGTGACCGATCAGGTGCAGCGGCTGGTGGACGAAAGTGGTATCCGGCAAGGGCATGCCCTAGTGTTTTCTTGCCACACCACAACGGCGCTTGTGGTCAATGAGGATGAAGAACGACTGCGGGTGGATATTAAGGCCTACCTGAAAAAGCTAGCACCGCCGACGGATCGGTATCTACATAACGATCTGCATTTGCGAGTGGTCCCCCCGGATGAACCGAAAAATGCCCATTCTCACCTGATGGCGATGACGTTGAGTAATAGCGAGATGATTCCCATTGTGGATGGCAAGCTAGCGCTGGGCACCTATCAGGCCATTCTTCTGGTAGAACTTGACGGTCCTCGCCAGCGGCGACTGCATGTACAAGTTGCAGGGCAACGGGAGATGTAACCTCTAACACGTGCTGTGAACGTGATTTTACTGAGATGCGGTGGCTAGGACGGTCGTAGTCCTACGGAAAAGGTTACGGACGAGAATCCTTGATTGTGGCGATGGCGGGGGTGGTCACAATTGCCACCATAGAACAGTACACCGTGACATTGTCTCCTGCATGGCCCAAGTTTTACTGGTTGATGATGAACCGCAAATCCGAGCAAGTTTAGCGGAATTGTTGGAACTTAATCGCTTTTCTGTAGAGGTCGCAGCTGACGGCAGAAAAGGTATTGAGCTGGCTCAAGCTCAGCAACCGGACATTGTTATTTGCGACATTAATATGCCGGAGCTTGATGGCTACGGCATGCTGACTGAACTTAGAGCCCAGGCTGAAACGGCGCTGATTCCTGTGATATTTCTTACGGCGAAAGGCGACTATGCCTCCATGCGTCAGGGGATGAAACTGGGCGCAGATGACTATCTGGCTAAGCCGGTGGAGCCCCAGGAGCTAGTCGCGGCGATCAATGCCCAACTGGATAAGCGATCTCAACTGAGTCAGCATTATCAGGCCAGCTGTTCGGTGCCTGACAATGCCGATACGCTCACTGGATTACCCAACCTGCTCACCCTAGAAACGCAGTTTCATCAGGCCTTGGCCGATGCGCCTACACTCTGCCACTGTCTAACCCTCTTTAAGTTGGATAACTACACCCAACTGGCGGAGTCCTATGGTCATGTGTTTAGCACCCAGGTGCTCAAAGTTTTGGCGGAGCGATTACAGCAGTGGCAATCTAATACCGTTAAAGGGTTAGCCTATATTGGCTCAGAGCGCTTTGTGATTCTGACCGCTTTACCAGGGGAGAATACCTGTGAACTGACGGTTGATCCCGATCTGAAGCGGGTGCTGACTGCGCCGATCAGCATTAACAATCACGAGATTGAGCCAGCGTTAGTTTGGCAGACGACAACTATTCTCTCGGGAAGTGACTTTAATCAGTGCCTGCTGCGGGTTATGAAGCTTCCCTCTCGTAATCGTTCGGTGATGAGGGAGGCGACGCTAGCTGATACCTGGGGAACGCGGCTACAGCAAGCATTAGATAAGAATGAGTTTGAGCTGTATTTTCAGCCTCAGGTCAACTTAAGAACAGGCCAGGTCATGGGGGCTGAAGTCTTACTGCGGTGGCACTCACCGGAGGGTCCGGTGTCACCTGCTGTTTTCATTCCGGCAGCCGAGGAAAATGACTTGATCGTCCCCATCGGGGATTGGGTGCTTCAAAATGCCTGCCAGCAGCTCAGGCAATGGCATACCGAGGATGTGTTTGCGCTGACGTTGGCCATCAACCTGTCGGCCAAGCAGCTTCAACAGCCTGACTTTCATCAGCGACTGGTTCAGACGGTGGATTACTATGGCGTGAGTCCGGCTCTGCTGGATCTTGAGCTGACGGAAAGCGTGCTGATTACGCAGCCTGACACGGTTCGAAATCTGTTGCGAGACCTACAGGATGTAGGCTTTAGTGTGGCGATTGATGACTTTGGTACCGGCTATTCTTCCTTGGGTTACCTCAACCAACTGCCGATCAATATTCTCAAAATTGATAAGTGTTTCGTCCGCGGCCTGGATCAAAACACGGGCAATATGGTGATTGTCAAAGCGATTACCGAAATGGCCCATGGTCTGAATATCAGCACGATTGCTGAGGGGGTAGAAACACTGGAGGAATTGGCCATGCTACAGCAGTTTAGCTGTGAGGCAATGCAAGGGTATCTGTATAGTCCGCCGCTGTCAGCCAAAGACTTTGAGAACCTAATCGCCATCGAAAAAGAGAAGCGCGGTCTAATTGTTGATCGTCGTGATGTGATTTATAGTGCGTAGTTCAGCAACAGGTATAGAAACGCATCCTGGGGACTGTCGCCTGCACCGTTGAGTTTAATCAGCGGTACTCCAACATCAACTCGAATATTGAGGGGGTCGATGGGCTGGTACAGAAAACCAACACCGGTCCCCAAGAGGAAGTTCTGTTGATTGGCGGTGGCGCTGCCGGAGTTCCAAACGCCGGCCATGTCTATAAACGGTGCGATTTGGATGATCGGTGCACCAGACTCGTTGCGTTGGGCGACAATTCGATCCTCCACTGAGAATCGAATGCCGTTGTCGCCAAATCGAGCGTTTTGATTATAGCCGCGCACGGATTGCGGTCCGCCGATAACAAACTGTTCTGACCCGAGGAGGCTGTTGGCCGACAGCTGTACGTCAGCTTGCAAAATCAGTAGGTTGTCAGGGCTGAGCACTTGGGCGCGTTGGACTTGTCCTAGCCAGCTGAAGAACTGCCCGTCGGGGAGGGGGGAGGGACGACTCGTGGCATCAAATAGGTCGGTCCCTAGGCTGAATTGCGATCGCAACGCCCAGGCGCCCTGGGGGTCACGCCTCAGATAGTCTTGACCAAACTGAATGACGCTAGTGCGGCTTTCGTCGATGGTAAAGCCCGTGGAAATCAGGGTGCGACCACTGCGGTGGCGGAATCCCAGCGACAGGGCGAATTCTTCCTGGGGGGTGCGAATCAGGGGTTGGCGATAGCTGATGTCGTAGACGTCCGCTGAACCCCGCACGTTGAGGGCGGCGATGCTGGGCGGGTCGATAATGCGAAAATTGCTGGGTAGGTAGCGCGCGGTGATGGTCCCGTTCATGGCATTCACCGGCGCTTGGTAGGTGAGGCTGTAGACGTGAGACCCGCCAGTGGTCGCTCGATAGGCCGTGGCCGTGAGCTGGTCGCCGTAGCCAAAGGGATTGCGGTAGGTGAGCTCGGCTCCCATCCGCACCACTCCGACGCTGGGTGGTGAACTGGTATCGACCACCAGGTTGGCATCGAGGGGGTCGGCCTCGGTCACCCGCACCAGCAGAATACTCTCGCCCAGTCCTTCTCCGGCCCGCAGACTGGCTTCGATATTGTCGATTAGCGGGTCTACGCGCAGCAGGCGCAGCTGGTTTTCTAGGTC
Source organism: Cyanobacteria bacterium J06632_22 (assembly GCA_039821475.1). Classification (GTDB taxonomy): domain Bacteria; phylum Cyanobacteriota; class Cyanobacteriia; order Phormidesmidales; family Phormidesmidaceae; genus CAWUKV01. The sequence goes on from JBCBOC010000003.1 coordinate 8,163, forward strand.
GATTTGGCTGAGGGGGGTGCCGCTGCCCAGGGCAATGCGATCGCGAACGTAGCCCTGTAGCCGGGGCGCGCCGTCAATTTGAATCTCTGCCAGGCGACCTTCGATGACCTGGAGTCGCACGATACCGTCGGTGACGGTTTGGTTGGCCAGCACCGCCCGAGAGGTGATGTAACCATTATTGAGATAGAGCTGGGTGACCGCATCTGCCGCCCGGCGCAGGTCCTCTAGCGTTAGGGCGCGTCCTTCAAACTCAGCCAAAACCGGAGCAAAATCCGCAGCATTAAAGACGGTGCTGCCCACCACTTGAATGTCGACAACGTCAACCCGAGGACTGTCCTCAGCCGGGGGGGCGACTGGCTCAGGGGGGGCAGAGGGAGGCTGAGGCACAATTGGCGTGTCTGGAGAGATCGGCGGCAGCTCTGGCGGTTCTGGTGGGCCGACCTGTGCCAACTGTGCGGCCTCGCTCAGAGGACGCGGCGTTGCAGTGACTGGGCTAAAGGTGGGGCTGGGGAGATCGAGGACCTGCGCCGAGGGCGACACCGATAGGTCTGAGGCTTGCGACGCTGACGGGGGGAGGGCATCGTTTGCGGCGGCAATGGGGCCCGTTGCGATGGGGCCCGTTGCGATCTCCGCTAATGCACTATCGGTCGATGTCGCGGTGTGGACTGTTGCGGTGGGCGAGGCGGTATGAGCGGCTGTGGGGAGCGCGTCTACGGCGGAAACCTCAGCCAGCGCGCTTCCTGGCAGCACGGCTGCGGGCCAGCATAGCCCCAACAAGCTGCTGCGTAGCAGCGCCCGAACGGAGAGCGAGGAGGGAATGGGGTTCATGAAGCAGACTTTTCTCACACGATATGCCATGGGTCTATTGGGGGGCAGAGTCAGGCTGCCAATGGGTTCTGAGCATAGAATCCAACGCTATATTACTGTTCCGTATAAATACTGTCTTGTCAGGTTATTTTGGCCGTACGGAGGCATTCCCTGCGGGTTGTACACCTGAATCTGCTCCTATGCCTGAACATGGCGGCATGATGGCAGGGACTACCAGGGACTGCCGATGACCGTAAAGGCTGACCAGAAGAAGGGATGCTCAAACACCTCTGGGCTGAGGGTCGCCAACTCCGGGGGCAGCGATAGTTCGCCACCAGCCCATACTAGTTTCCCATTTTGAACGGCAATTTCGCCGTTTAACATGGCCAGCTGCGCCTGACGCAGTGCTTCTGCCTTAATCGGCTCTTTTCGCAGACTGGTGTAGAACTGTGTCATCAGCCCCGCGGTGCCGATATCATCGACTTTCCAGAGGCTGGCCAGTGCGGTTTTGACCCCCGCCTGTACCGCTAAGCCCGCGAACCCCAATTCGGCCGTTTCACTGCCCAACGCCGTACGACAGGCGCTGAGCACCATCAGTTCTACTGGCGGGTTGCTAAGCTGTAGGGATCTCACCTCGTCAATGCCTAACCGTTGGTCCCAAAACTGAATGTAAGAGTCCTCCACTTGTCCTTCGCTAAACTCGCCGTGGGTGGCTAGGTGAACAATGCCGTAGGGCTTTTGTTGCCGTCGAGACACTAGCCTTGCCGGGGTAAAGGTCTCGTTCAGGAGAAAGTCGCCAGGCCAAAGTTGTTCGGCGATGGTAGTGAGCTCAATGGGCACTGCCGGGAGTTCAGGTTGGTCTTCGAAACTGGAGGCGCCCATGGCCAGTACTTCACTGTTGCGGACGTCAACGTAGCGCAGATCCGTCAGGCTGATGCTGGGCACCAAACCAACACTGTAGCGCTCAATTAAAAAGCCGTTACCATCATGCAGGGCTGAAACGGGTAAAGACCGGAGACCCGGTGCCATCACAAAGGCGAGATTGCCAATATCTTCTTCCTGCAGTTCTGTTTCGAGGGGGGCGATGACCCAGTCGTAGAGCTGCTGTGCGGCTGACCGGTAGGTCTGACTGCCCACTCGTGACGGGCGGGAGACTTCCCGTCGCAGCCGACGGGCCTCCGTCTGGACTTGCTGATGGGTGACGTTCAGGGACTTGCGGATCGGAGTCCCGCCAGGGGCGACCAAAATGAGCTCTAGCAGATCGTCCGGTTGGGCTGCACTAGCCGTGGGGAGATGGGGGATTTCGCTGGGACCCCAGCGGTCACCTTTCGGGTGGGCCGCCCGCTGCACAGGTGATCCAGGGGAAACCTGTTGTTCAGGGTCCTGCTCTGTGAGGGGGGCAAAGGAAACATAAACAATGGCAGGTCGAATGCCCGTGGCCTCCGCCACTAGGGTCAGATTTTCTTGGATCTCAGGTAGGCTGGGTTCAGGAAAATTATTGGCGTCTAGTCCGAGATAAGTGGTGTATTCGTTGGCATAGTTACCTTCCAGTCGTGTAAATGTCTCGAAGAGTTGTTGTAGGGCGCGGGGGCGATCGAGTATTGAGAACTGTGGACCGTCTGCCAGCACCCCCTGGAGAGTACCCTCTGCGTTGACTGAGACGGCTTGAGATAGGCAGCTGCCCAAACACTCTAAAAAGCCGGGACTATTTTCAAGAAAGGCCTCAAGAATGGCCACCGGATTGTCGGTGAGGATGGAGATATTGCCCTGGATAAATCGCTCTAAAAAGGACTGGGTGGGAATGAGCACATTGCCCCCCGTGGCCCGAATGACACCGGCTGTCCCGTTAACGTTGCTATTTCCGACGATGAAGGGCGTGATGCCATTCCCGCCGTGACGAACCGTGATCGAGCCAGTCGTACTGTCGAGGCTAATGCCTGCGTTAGTGGCGCGAAAAAATCTCCCAGCGTTAGCTACCAGGTTGCCGGTTAGGGTCGTCAGCGACGCCACTTCAATGTCACGATCACTGCTGAGCTGAATGGCATTGGCGGTAACGGGGTCTGAAAACTGAATGCCGACATTGTTAGGATTGTTGCCGACGACAGTTAAATTGCCAATGTTGGTGAGGATGCCACCGTCGATATGGACCCCAAATAGCGTGGGACTGCTGCTGTTGCCGGTAATGATCAGGGGGGTGTCGTCATTGGTTAGGGTGCCGTTTATCAGGACGCCACTGTCGCTGTTACTGGTGCCGGTCAGTGCGATCGCACCGTTTTGTGCATTTAGGGTGGCGCCTGCTTCGACAAATACGCCAGGGCGGTTGTTGGCCACGCCCGTCAAGCTAATATTGCCGTCAGTTCCGGCAAAGGGATTGGTGGTGTTGATGGTGGTGCCATTGGGGACGAGGACGGCAGAGCTATCTGTGACGATCAGGTTGGTGCTATTGGCCTGGACAACAACGTTGCCGCCATTGGTGTTGAGGGTTGTTGCCGTACTGTTGCCCAGAACGACCTGACCGAGACCACTGTTGCCCCCATCGGCCGTGAACGTGAGGGTGAGGGCGCCACTGGTGGGAAAGGCTGGCACAATGTTGGCGTTGATCTGAATGCTGCCTGTGGCTAACAGCCTCAGTTCGCTAGGAATGGTGGGATCGTAAGTAATCTGATCAACCAGGGTGATCTTGCCCTCCTCGGTGCCCAGGGTGCCCAGGGTTGAGACAATCACCAGACCGCCAGCATTGAGGGCGGTCTCCAGGGTGGTGGTGGCTAAAACGGCACTGTCTATGGTGGGAACGAAGGGAGAAACCGGTGTAACGCCAAACCCCGTTGTGTTGGCAATGCTGAGGTCGTGGGGATCGATCAACCAGGTGCCCGCCGTGCCTGCGGGGGCCAAAATATCGGGTACGGCGGCGCCCACATCCAGAAATCCGCCACTACTGGTTTCAACAAAGCCGCCGTTGCCGTCACGACTGCCGCCGCCCACACTGATTGAGCCATAGCTGCGTGTGGTTTGGTCAGACCACACAATTACACGGCCGCCATCCCCCCGCTGCTCTGCGCTAGCGTCCAGCACTGACAGCTCGTCGATGTAGGTGACCTGGGCGTTGGGTAGGGGACCCTGCCCCAAAACACTCCCCCCCACGTAAATCTCGCCGCCCCCCTGCCCCGCCGCCGTGAGCAGGGCACCGATGACGCCCGTGGTATCGCCCGTGATGGTCAGGCTACCACCGGTTCCGTTAGTGCTAGAGACATTTAGCACACCGCTGACAATGACCGTGCCGACCTCGGTGGGAATGGCGACCTGGGCAAGCTGAGCACGGCCGTCCTGGACGTGTAGCGGGCCTAAATCTTGTTGTCCGGTCAGCAGTTCCGGTAGGCCCACGGGGGTGAGTCCTGAGGTGGCCCCTGGGTCGACGTCATAGCTCAGCAGACTGCCGCTGGGGGTGAGACGGAGCTGGTTGCCTTCAGGAACGGCTGCGATCGCAATCTCTCCCGCTGCGGTAGCTAGGGTGCCGGTATTGATCACGCTGCCGCCCGCTAGCAGCAGGGTTTGCCCCTCCCCTAGGGTGAGGGTGCCCGTGTTCACCACGGGGCCGCTGGCACCGCGAAAGAGTAGCCCCTGGGGCGGACCCGTCAGCCCCGTTGGGTCAATCGGCCCCACCGCATTAAACAGGCCCTGGCCAAAGGCCACACTATCGGCAGTGGCCACGGTCAAGTTGCTCGGTAGGTTCAGCTGCACATTGGGCCCAAACAGCACCCCCACCGGATTAATCAAAAATAAATTGGCATTGGACCCCACCAACTGCAGCTGGCCGTTGATGATCGAAGCTTCGCCGCCGTTGATGCGCCCCAGGACGTTGAGGATGTCTGGCTGCGTCAGAAATGTTGCGGTTTCCCCTGGGGTGAGCCCAAACTGACCGAAGCTGTGGAACAGGTTGGTCCCGCTGACGGTGCCCCCGTCAATGCTGTAAGCCGTGCCGGTTTGCTGGACCTGGGTCCCCAGACCATCCTGACTGGGCGTGATCGACTGTGCCAGCACTGGTCTCGGGATGATGAGTGCCCCTAGGGTGGCGGCTATAGCAATCTGTTTATCAGCGATGTGTTTGACCATCCTGGTTCCTTTCCGCCTGAGCCATCAACTTAAATTGATGGGCTACTCCCTAGCCAAGCGTGAACGGGGGGAAGATAGGAGCCGTGGAAACACGGATTTCTGTTAGAGCGATTTACCAGGGGCTGCCAATGGTGGTGAAGGCGGCCCAAAAGAACGGATGGTCAAATTCCTCGCTGCTAATATCTTTGAGCTGGTCAGGCAGCTCGATTTCGCCGCCTGACCAGGCCATTTTGTCGCTTTTAACCCGAATATCGCCGTTAATCATGGCCAGTTGTGCCTGCCTCAGGGCCTCGGCCTTGATCGGTTCATCCCGCAGGCTGCTGTAAAACTGCGTCATGATGCCAGCGGTCCCGACGTCGTCCACCTTCCACAGGCTGGCCATGGCCGTTTTGACCCCCGCCTGCACGGCCAGCCCGGCAAAACCCAACTCGGCCTCTTCGTTGCCCAAGGCGGTGCGGCAGGCACTGAGTACCATCAGCTCCACTGGCGGGTTATTGAGGCCTAGCGATCGCACCTGATCAATGCCCACGCGTTGATTCCAAAACTGGATGTAGGAGTTGTCGATATTGCCTGACTTAAATTCGCCGTGGGTGGCCAGATGCACGATGCCGTAGGGCGTCTGTTGGCGGCTAGACACCAGCAGCTCTGGGGTAAAGGTTTCGTTGAGCAAAAATTCTCCGGGCCAGATGCGCTCAGCAATAGCCTGAAGTTCTACGGGGACGGCGGGCAGGGATGGCTGATCCGTAAAGCTGGAGGCGCCCATGGCCAGCACTTCGCTGTCGCGCACATCGACATACCGTAGGTCCGTTAGGCTAACGCTGGGCATCAACCCGACGCTGTAGCGTTCTACCAAGAATGACTCGCCGTTATGGAGCGCAGAAACCGGCAGCGATCGCAACCCGGCTGGCATAACAAAGGCAATGTTGCCAATTTCGGCCTCGGTCAACAGGTCGGACATCGGATCAATCAGCCAGCTATGGAGCTGTTGGGCCGGGCGCAGGTAGGTGCGAGTGCGAGTGCGGGTGCGGTTGGTGACCTCTCCCCGGAGCTGACTGGCCACCCGCTGGACCTGGTCCTGGGAGATCGACACCGTTCTTCGAATCGGTGGACTGTCGGGGGTGACCAAAATCAGTTCTAATATATCGTCAGGCTGAGACGAGCGCTCGGGGCTAGAGAACTGAGCGATTTCCGGTGAGTCGGCCGCCTTAGTTGTTGCCGAGAGGGTGGCGGCAGGTTCGAGGGCGCCTGACGCGACCGTCTCTGGTGCGGCCGTGATCCTGCCCTCAGGCACGAACGAGACATATAGCAGAGCGGGACGAATGCCCGTGGCCTCGGCCACTTGGTTTAAATATTCTTGCAGGGCAGGCAAATCGGGCTGGGGAAAGTCTTCTTCATTGAGCCCCAGGTAGCCTAAAAAGTCACCGGTATAGCCCGTTTCTCGGTCGATAAGCTGGCCAAACACGTCGCCATTGTCGGTATTGACCACCGTTAGGGGCGGCACCCCATCGCCTTGATCGGTTTCAATCCTGGGGCGGTTACCGTTTGAAAAGGTGGGCGGTAAGGCACAATCCACCACGCAGTTTGTTGTTGTTGTCGTTGTTGTCGTGACTTCAGGCGTTGTCTCCCCTGTCACAATGGCAATCTTGCCTTGAACTTCGGTGCCGATAAAGGACTGATCCGGCTCAATGGCCTCGGTTGTGGTGCGAATCGCAGCTTCGGTGCCGTTGGTGGTGCTGTCCCCGACGGTGAACGGTACAACGCCATTACCGCCGTGGGTAATCACCACCGCACCGTCGATGCTAACCACGCTGTAGGTGGGACCAACCTCCCCGAGTACAGCGGTGCCCGTCGCTCGGAAATCATCCGCTGCTGTGGCGTTCACATCGCCTGTGCCGTTGAGGATATCGACCACCAGGTCGCTATCGCTGGTTAGGGTAACGTTGTTGGCAACTAGGCCGCTGGTGACCAAAATGCCGAGACCAGGGCTGCGCCCCTCCAGCACGATATCGCCTCGGCCTTCGCTGCCAAATAGATCAATGAAGCCTTCGATGCTAATACCGGTACTGCCGGTACTGCTGCCCGTGGCCGTAAAATCGCCGCCCCCCGTGTCAATGAAAACATTCGGCCCAATTTGAATGCCGGTGCCGGTGCTGGCCGTCCCTTCAATAGTAATATCGCCACCGGGCAGCCCAGTGGCAAAGTCTGCCGTTTGAATGGTGTATTCTCCGGTTAGGGCGATGGCGTTGACCCCAGGCTGGTTGCTGGTATTGCCGCGGATCGTGAGGTCACCGCCGTTGGTATTGATGGCGGTGAAGCCGGGTAAGCCCGCGATTGAAACTTGGCCATCGCCGGTACCGTCGGCATCGGCGATTAGGCGCAGGGTCAGGGGAAAAAAGGCTGTCGTGTCTGCGCCAATGGGCGCTTCGAGAATAATACTGCCCGCTGCTTCTATGGATAAGCTGGCGGCCTGGGTTAAAAATGACGTATCGATCTGTTGTTCAACCACAATATCACCCGCCTCAGGCCCCTCGGTGCCTGTGGTGGTGACGACAACATTGGCACCCGTATTCAGCGCATTCAGAAGTGTTTCCACCGACAGATTGGCACCGTTACCGGTGGGTGTAAACGGGGCGGCCTCACTCACGTTGGCATCTTCGTTGCCGATGGTGAGATTTAGCGGATCGATTAACCAGGTGCCGGCGGTGCCGTTGGTGGCGCTGATGTCTGGCGCTTGGGCAATGGCAAGGTCGCCCAGGCTGCTGGTTTCCACGAAGCCCCCCTGCTGGCTGCCCGATGCCAGGAGCTGACCGTCCACGCGGGTTGCTTGGTTGGCCCAGACGATAATCTCTCCGCCGGTCGCGGCGCCGCTGGCATCGACCATTGTGTTGGCATCTAGGTAGGTGATGCTGGCATTGGGCAGGGGCCCGTCGCCGGTGCGGCTGCCGCCGATATAAATGTTGCCGCCGTCAGTGTCAGTGCCGGCCGCGGTCAATAGGGCGCCAACGGCCCCAGTGGTATCGCCAATGATGGCCAGCGTGCCCCCCTCGGGACCCGAGACGTCGATGCGTCCAGAGACGATGACCGTGCCAATGGCGGTGGGGATAGCGACCTGGGTGACGGCATCAGACGCAACCTGGACGGTGTTATTTTCGACGGTTGTGCCTGTGTCTACCCCGCTGCCGGTGAGGAGTTCTGGCAGAGATAGGCCCGTGAGGCCGCCATTGCCTGAGGCAACGTCGTAGCTCAGCAGCGAACCGCTGGGGCTGAGGCGAATCAGCTGGGTGCCAGGGACTGCTGCGATCGCAACCTCTCCCCCCGGCACGGTCACCGTACCTGTATTTAGGGCGGTCCCCCCAGCCAGGATCAGGGACCGCCCTTCCCCCAGCTGTAAGTCCCCGGCATTGACCACTGCGCCCGGCGTCTCGGTACTGAAGCGTAGCGTTTGGGGTGAGCCTGTGAGCAGGGCATAGTCTGGACTACCCAGCACATCGAAACTGCCATTGCCGAAATCGATGCTGTTGGCGGTGGTGGCCGTCAGGTTGCCCGGCAGGTTGAGGACGACATTAGGCCCAAATAGTACACCGCTGGGGTTGAGCAAAAATAAGTTGGCCTGGGACCCCGTGATCTGCAGCGTGCCGTTGATAACGGATGGGTCGCCCCCATTAATTCGAGCCAGAATATTGAGTACGTCAGGCTGGCTGAGAAAATTGGCCAGTTCTCCGGCTGACAACCCAAACTGATCAAAGCTGTGGAAGCGGTTCTGCCCGGCGCTGATGCCACCCGAAATGTTGTACTGGTCTCCGGTTTGGTTGACTAGCGTGCGGTCATCGCCACTGGTGATGGACTGACCGTAGGCTGGGGTGCTGAGACTGAGGCTACCGAAACCCAGTACACCAGTGGCAAAGAGTACGGAAAGGCTTGTGACGCGGGGCATGCAGGGGCTCCTGTGGGGCTTGCCTAAGAGAACGTTAGGGAACAATTTCCTGGGGGCAGGGGTGGAAAGCGGCGCGAGCGGTGGACGTTACGCCTTTAAAGCGCAAGGGGAAGAGATAACTAAAGTGGCGAGAAGTGGCGAGCGCTATATTTACGTACAGATTACGTACAGAAAGTTACGTGTATTTGCGGAGATCCCTGATTTAACTTTCAAGGATAGGTGTGGATCTTCCGGTGGAGATGCAAAGCGTTTGTCATTCTTTGCAAAGGCTTTGCCAATATGAAGTTCGCAGTGGGCTTCGGAGTTTGTACGGTCAGTGAACTGGGCACACTGACCCTATGAAATGGCCGAATGTGCGTAGACCTAGGGTGCGTAAAGTTTTTTGCGGCTTAGCTGTGATGGCAATGCTGCCCAGCTGTGGGGCGAATGTGGCGACCCAGTGTTACAAGCTTCAAAATGTGTTGATTGCATCGCAGCCTTCCTTGGCGAGTACCACCCAAGCTGCTGAGATCGAGCGGGCTGAGGGCTATTTAGCTTTAGCTGAGTCGCTTTCGGCTCAAACCGTCGAGGACGAGATCCTAGTGGCGCACCAGGTGCAGCTGGTGGCGCTTTACCGGCAGGTGGGCGAACTGCTCTTGGCACAGACGACGTTGATGGAACCGGATGGCCGCGTCATCATCCGGTCCGCTGCGACGGACAATGACTACCGGCAGCTCAGTCAGCAACTCCGGGAAACCTACGACGCCATTGAGCCCGAACGTAACGCGCTACAGCTGTACTGCAGTTTGCAGTAAGGTCCTGGGCCAGCGTTCGAGGCTAACGACGCAAGCAAGTTTGACCCCAATAGCAATAACAGAAAACTGATGAAGACTCGATTGATGGCCCTCTTATTACTAACGTTGACCGCAACGGCCTGTGGCGAAAGTCGCAGCGTCCAGTGCGAGAAAATTGGCACCATTCTCAACAGCACATCGAGTCAGATGCTGTCGGCCAGTGGGACGTCTCAGGGATTTTCCCAGGGGGCAACCCTGGCGGATCAGGCCGCAGCAGATTTGGAAGCACTGGATTTGGGGGATAAAAAGCTGAGCAATTTGCGATCGCACTTGGCGGCGGCCTACCGCGCAACCAGCGCCACGTCCCTAGAGATGGATGCTATTTCAGGGTCCAGCGGCACCGTCACCAGCAGTGCGGCTAACAACGACATCATCGCCCGCTTTGAGCAAAGCGATCAGGAATTTGGCGTGGTCTTTAACGCGGCTCAGGCTTACTGCAACGGGGGGGATGTACCCCCTGAATTTACCGAGCAGCCTGCGTCATAGGGGGCTGTCAACCGATTTTTTAGCGTTGATGCCTCCTACGTGGCAGGTTCTGCGGCCTCTAGGACATCTTGCAGGAGCGGGGCCAACTCATCTTTGAGCTGGCCTGCGCGAATAAATTCTGCATAGGTGTCGGACTCGATGGCTAGCAGCTCTTCCTTTACCTGCTCAGTGGCCAGGGCTTGAATCTCTGGGTTCTGCCGTCGGATCGTGGCAATTTCGTCCTTGACTTTCTTGAGTTGCCCTTCCACTAGGGCAAGCTGGTAGCGACCAAATTCAGGTTCAATTTCCTGGCGTTCTAGCAGCTCCTTAAGTCGCTCGACCACCCGATTAAGTGCCACCCGATTGGCGACGAGCTGTTGGTAGGCCTTCTTCAGGGGCTGATCGTCACCGAGCAAGTTGAGCTTTTCGAGCACGGGCTGGGCTGTTAACCCCTGTACCAGCAGTGTAAACAGCATCACGCCAAAGACTACGGCGATGATCGCCTCACGGTCTCCAAGGGACTCCGGTACGCTCAGGGCCAGAGCTACCGAAACGGACCCCCGCAGTCCGCCCCACCACAACATGGTTTGGCCTTGCCAGTTGATGTCTTTATCTTCTGGCGTAATCAGGTTACTAAAGAAACTCAGGCCAAACACGCTGATCAGGCGGGCCAGCAGCATGGCGACGATTGCGATCGCAATTTCATTGGTGTAATCCGCCAGCGTCTCAAACCGCACCTGATCGCCAATCAGCAGAAATACAATCGAGTTGACAAAAAAGGCTAAAAACTCCCAAAACTCCGACACAATCAGCCGCGTCCGGGGGTTCATGCCGATGCGTGAGCCAAAGTTACCGAGAATCAGGCCTGTTGTCACCACCGCAATCACACCGGAACCGCCCAGTTCCTCGGCCACGATGTAAGTGCCGTAGGCCGAGACCAGCGTCAGGGACTGCTCCACCAGCGGTAGATCAAACCGCTGGGTCAAAAAGGAAATACCAAAGCCGATCAGTGCCCCAACGCTGACGCCGACGCCCACAAATACCAGAAACTTAGCCACCGTCACCGACAGGCTAAACTGCTCAATTCCCAGGGCAATGCCCAGCAGCAGGTTAAAGGCGACAACGGCTACGCCATCGTTAAATAGACTCTCGCCCTCCATTAGGGTGGTTAGCCGTTTGTTGACGCCCAGCTCTCGAAATAGCGCCACGACGGAGACTGGGTCCGTAGCTGATAGGCTGGCCCCAATCAGCAAGGCCGCCGCTAGCGAGGCCCCAGCAAAGTTCAGCAGACCAAAAACTAAGCCCCCAATGCAGATCACCACGCCGATGATGGCGTAGAGCACGATGGGTATCCAATCGCTTTTGAGGTTCTTCCACTTGATATTCCAAGCGGCCTCGAACAGCAGCGGTGGCAGGAAAATAAAGAGGATCAGCTCTGGGGAAAGGTTAACTAGACGCACGTTGAGGACGGCTAGGCCCAAGCCCACCAACAGCAGTAGCAACGTGTAGGGAATGTTGCGGAGCCAGGCGACCACCCGTGAGAGGGTGGCGACACCGAGGGAGACGGACAGTACCAGCAAAAACTGGCGCAGGTTTTCTTCGATAGCGGGATTTTCCAGGGCTGCTTCGGCTGCTGCAAATAAGAGCATTGGCAAAGATGGGTCTAAATCAGACCCAATCTTATAGCAATCCGCACAAAGGTTGGGCCGGATTGCAAGTCACGGAGCGCGACTTGCTTAAGGGATAGCGATACTCGGCGGCTCAAGCAAAGTGACTAACGCTAGAACCCCCAGCGGTCGAGATCGCTGCCCACCAAACGGCAGGTTGTGAAAGCTAGGCACCGCCCACCAACACGCATGCTTATACAGTGCTCTCTGTCTAGGACCGGTGATAAACGTCAGACCCAGTGTTCATAACCAAGCTTTTCAAAATCAACAGCATGCAGCTTACGAATGACATCGTAGTCTTGTTCTGACTGATAATAACTTTGCCAGCTTTGTGGCGTCTTAGTAGAGAGATTATGTTGACCCAGAGCTAAATCACCGAGTTCAAGTTGGGTGGTGATCGTCTCAAAATCTTGATGTAACGTTTCTACTTTTCCAATGAAGTTCACGATAGGCGTCTTCTTCTCGTGATCTGCAATCCAAAAAAATTGCGGACGAGCACTAATATCTTCTTGGAACCCACGATGTCGAATAAAATCAGAAAAATTTCGACTCTCTAAATACGCTTGGGTCAGTGACCATCGCCATATCTCTTTGCGTCTCTGGGGGCGCTTTAGAAGCCTGAGTTGTCGATTGAAGCCCTGTTGCTTAACCAGTTTGTCGATATAGGTGTAAAGCGAAACAGCACGAGAAAACGGGTGCCGAACAAAAGTAAATGTAAAATATGAGGCCCATTTCTCTGGGCCTATCGTATCTCTGACCTCATGAGCCAGACTGTGCTTATGCAGTTTAAATCGTTTGTAGAAGGCATTATTCACCCTGGCCCCATATTGAGTGCTGCCACAGATAACATCATTCCAAACTAAAACGGGATCTAATGCCTTGGTAATACTAGTCCCTGCACATTTATGGATATGGATGAAAACAAACTTATGACTGTTGGAAATAATCATCGCACCTATCTTTAAGCGGCTACAGTTCTTTAAGCGGCTACGATGCCCCGTTATATTTTGGTCGGATTGAGCCGTAAATGTCGGGTACTACAGGAGACCTAAGGGCGCGCTATTTTAGGGGCTGTCTGCACACTGTAACGGTGGGTCTTGCTGAGTTGAGATCGCACTAATCTCTTCAGCTAGCTGAAAGTCTAGTTCAGTCAGCCCCCCAGCGTCGTGAGTCGTCAGTGAAATCGACACTTGGTTATAGACAATGCCGATTTCAGGATGATGTCTGAGCCGCTCGGATGGCTCAACCAGTCGATTAACGAACTCAACCGAGTCAACAAAATCCGTTAGCTCGTAGACGCACTCCAGTGCATCATGGTTAACCTGCCAACCGGATGGCGGTGTGTGGGTAATGCTATCGGTGGTGGCAACCGTCGGCGCCAGCAACAGCAGACCTAACAAGGGCTGACAGACTTTATTAGAGCGAATTCGAGTGATCATGGCTTCATCACTGCCTTTAAGATGTGCAGTTAAAAAATGAACGATTGGGCAACAGCATATAGCGCTAAACCTAATGTATCCATTGGGATAGGTTTTGTGCGCAACGACAGACTGCTTGGCTCTATACCTGAAACTTACACGCCAGAACTGACCTAAGCAAATTGGCAAACGCTGTAGATTCAATCGCTTACTTTAAATCCAGATAGTTTCAGAC
>JBCBOC010000240.1:0-6078 GCA_039821475.1 Cyanobacteria bacterium J06632_22
CCCCGTCAGGGCAGCGGTGGCGCCTCACGAACTGGCTTTACTCCCCCGACCGAGAACAACGCTCCGACCCAGACGTCGGGGGGGGCGTCCCGCGACTTTGGATTTGGTCCACCGTCAGACAACTCCTCACCGCGCAACGCCAGCGGCGGCGCCTCACGAGAGGCATTCATCCCCCCCGTAGACAATGCTGCACCGCGTAGTGCGAGTGGTGGCGCAGCTAGAACCAACGACTACGGCACGAGTTCAGCGCTCTTTCAGGCTGTTAGTGAGTCGATGCTAGCACTGACACCTGATAGCTTCTATGGTCAAACGTTCCGAGCGCACCCCACCATTCTGACCTACGTGCCTGCCAGCAGTAGCCGAGAGGCTGTATTTAGCCTGAAGGACGAGGCCCAAAATCTAATCTACCAGGAGTCTGTTCTCCTACCTCAGTCGGGGGGTATTGTCGCCATTGAGCTGCCAGCTTCAGCACCGGAATTAGAAGTTGGTGAATATTATCAGTGGTTTCTAACCCTCCAGGTTGAAGATCAAATCACCCCTGCCAGCCCCTTTGTCGATGCGTGGATCCAACGGGTTGAACCCACTGCAGCCCTCACTGAAACCTTAGCTGCTTCGGATCCCCTCGCTGCCGCTGAGCTGCTCGCTGAGCAGGGTATTTGGTATGACACAGCGGCCATCTTAAGTGCTTTACAGCAGGATGGTTCAATCGAGACCGCCGAAAGCTGGTTAGAGCTGCTTACCTCCGTCGGATTAGAAGGTGTTGCAGAGGTTCCTGTAATTGCACTGATCGCTGAATAGAGAGACAAAAGCACCGTGAGTGCAAGGCTGACTGAGCAACCATAAATCGGTACGGGAACACTATGCTAAAGCTGGCTAGCTGTTGCTTGAGGAGGCTAGCCGTGAGATAGGTATGTGGCAAAAAGTAAAATCCACGATTCAGACTGCTCGACCGGTTTTCCTGATTACACCTGTTGTCTCAACTGCTGTAGCAGTGGGACATTTCTTTGGTGCTTTTGACCTATTAGAATGGGCCGTGCGTGATGAGTTTTTTCGTCGACGGCCCAGTGATGCCAAAGAGGAAAGAATTGTTGTCGTCACTATTGACGAATCAGACATTCAATCTGTCGGAGATTGGCCCATTCCTGATGAAACCTTAGCAGCGGTTATCACTCAGATACGCTCGCAGCAGCCCAGGGTTATCGGGATTGATCTCTACCGTGACCTACCGGAAGAACCAGGGCATGAGGAATTATTAAACGTATACGAAACCACCCCTCAGCTGGTGGGCGTCGAAAAGATTATCGGGAGTCGAGTCGATCCACCGCCGGTGCTGGCGGACTTGGGACGAGTGGCCATTGCCGACTTAGTGCTCGACGGCGACCGTACCATCCGTCGAGCACTCTTTTCTGCAGAAGATAGCCAGGACGGTAGCATTAAGGCGGGGCTGGCCACTCAGACAGCCCTGCAGTACCTCGGGACAGAAGGCATTAATCTGGAGGCAGTGGATCCAGATAATCAGGTCTTTCAGTTAGGGCAAGCAATCTATCGGCCCATGAAAAATCGGGCCGCAGGCTACCGCAAGGAAGACCTGGGCGGTTATCAGGTGCTGGTCAACTGGCGCGGCACCGCAGATCAGTTTATTCAAGTCTCCATGGGCGATCTACTGGCGGGAGAAGTGGCGCCAGACCTGATGCAGAACAAGTTGGTACTGGTGGGTACCACAGCTCCCAGCAGTAACGATTTTTTCGAAACCCCTTATAGTGGGGCCTGGCTATCTGAACGCCAACCCATGGCCGGGGTTTTTGTGCATGCCAACATTGCCAGCCAACTGATTAGCGGTGCACTCGATGGTCGACAGGGGCTCACAGGCTGGTCGACCTGGCAACAGATTATTTGGATCGTCACCTGGACAACGCTGGGTAGTGCCGGTAGTTGGTGGCTAGAGACCCGCAATCACCAAGAGGGACGACGACGCAGCGTGGGTGCACCTTTGGCAGCGACAGCGAGTGGTGTGCTATTGCTTGGCGGAGCCTATGGGGCATTTTTGGCTGGCTGGGTGATCCCTTTAGTCCCATCTCTTGCAGCGTTGACGGGTAGCGCAATTTTAACCGTAAACGCCTTTAAGAAACAGCGATTACTGTTAACCAACCAGCAACTTGAATTTGTCAACAACCAGCTGCTGGAATACGCCACAACCCTAGAGGCCAAAGTTGCTGAACGCACCCAGGAACTGGCACAGGCAAAGCAGGACGCTGACGCCGCCAATCAAGCCAAAAGCGAGTTCCTCGCCAATATGAGCCATGAACTGCGAACACCGCTGAACGGCATTTTGGGCTATGCGCAGATCCTACTGAGATCGCAATCTCCCCGGACAAAAGAGCATGAAGGCGTTTCGATCATCCATCAGTGTGGCTCACACCTACTGACCCTTATCAATGACATTCTGGACCTCTCAAAGATAGAGGCCCGTAAATTAGAACTTTATCCCAACGACTTTCATCTCACCACCTTTCTACAAGGGGTCTCAGAAATCTGTCGGCTCAAGGCTGAGCAAAAAGGTGTCGATTTTAGACTTGAACTCGACGAAAATTTGCCCGTTGGCCTGTACGCTGATGAAAAGCGTCTAAGACAAGTCCTGATCAATTTGCTGGGCAATGCCATTAAATTTACGGACCAGGGGAGCGTGACCCTCTCTGTTCAGTCTTTGTCCCAGCCCGTTAGCACAACCGCAAATACCGTCAGCCTGCGCTTCCAGATTGAAGATACGGGCATCGGCATGTCGACAGAGCAACTTGAGAAGATTTTTCGACCGTTTGAACAGGTTGGCAGCAGCGAGCGCAAGTCAGAGGGAACCGGGCTGGGACTGGCAATTTCAAAACGAATTGTGCAGTTGCTGGGCAGTCAGCTCCAGGTTAGCAGTCAGCCTAACGAAGGCAGTCGTTTCTGGCTCGATCTGACCTTGTCGATATCGACCCAGTGGATTGATGCGGGATCGGCACAGCCCCAGGGCCAAATCGTTGGTGTACAGGGACGTCCTCCCAAACTGCTCGTGGTAGACGATCAGGCAGCCAGCCGAGCTGTAATTGTGGATAGCCTACGCCCCTTGGGCATTGAGGTGTTAGAAGCAGCAGATGGAAAGACCGCGCTCGCGCTTGCCGAGGCAAAATTACCCGACGCAATTATTACCGATCTAAAGATGCCGCAGATGAACGGCTTTGAGCTGATGCAACAGGTTCGCGAGCACAACACGCTCTCAAAGACCTTACTCATTGCCTCTAGCGCTCGTGTGTTTGAGGCAGACCAAAAAGAGAGTAGTGCAGCTGGTGCCCAGGCGTTTTTACCCAAACCTGTTCAGTTCGAATCACTCCTACACATCCTACAGACGAAGTTAAGCCTCGATTGGGTGTACCAAACGAACACGCCCCCCGAAACCGTCAACCCAGAAAGCCCAGCCCACCAGCCAATCACCCCACCACCGCTGGAGGTATTAGAGCACCTTTATCACTTGGCGATGATGGGCAACCTAGATGGTATCGAGGCGCAGCTCTCTGAATTAGAGGTCAATGAGCCGAACTTGACGCCATTTGCTCAGGCCCTGAGGCAGCTTACCGAAAGCTTTCAAGTCAAATCGGTCCGCCAATTTTTAAAATCGCTCATTGAACCAGCGACATGCCCATGATTTCTGCTGAACGGCCTCCAACTCAGGCCACATCTACCCAACCCCGCGTGCTTCTGGTCGATGACAATCCGACCAATCTAAAAGTCTTAGCTGAGTCTATTCGGGATCAGGGGTGGATCACACTGGTGGCTACCGATGGAGAGACTGCCCTAGAGCAAACCGAGTATGCAACCCCAGATCTAATTCTGCTAGATGTGATGATGCCCGGCATCGATGGCTTTGAGACCTGCCGTCGACTAAAGCATAATGCTCTCACAGCCTCGATCCCGATTATTTTTATGACCGCTTTGTCTGACACTGTCGATCGAGTCAAAGGGCTTGAACTGGGTGCCGTTGACTACATTACGAAGCCGTTTCAACAGGAAGAAGTCATTGCGCGTGCCCGACTACACCTACAGCTCTCCCAACTCAGCCAAACCTTAGAACAGCGCAATGGCGAACTCCAGGCCCTCAATCAAACCTTAGAACAGCGTGTTGATGCCAGAACCAAGGAACTCGTGCAGTCTGTTCAAGAGCTGAAGGAGACCCAGATTCAGCTTGTTCAAAGCGAGAAGATGTCGGCACTGGGCCAACTCGTTGCAGGAATTGGCCACGAGATCAACAATCCCATCTGCTTTATCAATGGCAACGTCGACTGTATTACGACCTATATTCAAGATTTAACCCAACTGATTCAGCTCTATCAGAGCACCTTCCCAGAGCCTGGTGATGCCATTACAGAGCTGATAGAAGACATTGACCTCACCTATGTCTTAGACGATCTGCCAAAGCTCGTCCAATCCATGCAACAGGGCACAAAACGCATCCAAGATATCAGCGCCTCGATGCGGATCTTGGCCCGAGGCGATAAAACAAACAAAGTGGAAGCCCAACTCCACGAGAGCTTAGACAGCGCTATTTTATTGCTAAAGCATCGTCTAAAAGCCAACGAGCACCGTCCTGAGATCGCAATTGAAAAGACCTATGGCGACCTGCCACCGCTTCATTGCTACCCAGGACAGCTCAATCAGGTGTTTATGAATATTTTGGCCAATGCCGCTGACGCCTTTGACGACGCTAACAAAAACCGTAGCTACCAAGACATCGTCAAGGCGCCTAATTGGATCAAGATTAAAACTGAGTATGCAAACCATACGCTGACTGTCCGCATTCAGGACAATGGCCCTGGCATGCCGGACAATATTAAAGCGCAGATCTTTGAGCATTTGTTCACCACCAAGCCCGTTGGCAAGGGGACAGGTCTAGGGCTATCGATCAGCCACAAGATTATTACTGAGAACCATGGCGGCTCGCTGACCTGCCACTCTGAGGTTGGAGACGGCACAACTTTTGTGATCACGATCCCGACGTGGGCTACACCCTAATCAGGGGATGCGCTTTCGGGATGGTGCGATCGCACAAATTCCAGAACCTCTGCAATCCAATTGAGCCAACTTTCTTCGTAGGCAATGCCACGCTTTAGCGTCATGTATTTGAACTGCATTTCAATGGGCACTTCATCAAGGCCTTGGAAATTCTGCTGCATGTCATGGTAGCGGTCCAACTGGGCCTGGTGGATGCGCTGGCGATTCAGGAGTTCATCGACCAGCAGATTCATCGGCATTTTGTGACCGATCAAGACCTTGACCAGTAAGTCCTCTCGGATTTGAGTGGGTCCAGTGGGTTCTGCATACCAACGCGACAGCTCGGCCCAGCCTTCGGGGGTAATGTGAAAGATTTTTTTATCGGGCTTACCCGTCTGGGGCACCGTTTCAAAGCGCACCCAGGCCTGCGTCTCCATTTTTGAGAGCTCGCGATACACCTGCTGTTGGCTAGCCTTCCAATAACAGCTCAGCCCTTCGTCGAAGCGCTTGCTCAAGTCATAACCGCTATTGGGCTGCTGGGCTAGCAGCGCCAAAATCGTGTGCGCCAGTGCCATCGTTCAAAAACTCCTGTGCAAAAGATTGGGGATAGCCGTTGACATACCCAATATGTTGAGTATACATTTTGAGTTAATAGCCAACAAGTTGATTATCGTAATGTTGATTATCATGCTGTTGGCTATGGCGGCCTCAGCCCTGTGATATTGGGGCAACGGCATCATAGGGCCGTCATAGATTGGCTGTAATTGCGATCGCAACTGGAGAAATTTCCGATGGTTTCGTCTTCCCCAACCGAGCAGCCCGCAATGTTAGACAGCACATCAGCCCCCCAACCTCGAAGGTGGAGACGCGTCGACTGGCGTTGGCTATTGCCGCTGCTGTTAGTGCCAGTGGTTTGGCCGGTGCAACTGCCGCGCACAGCCACCGCAGAATCTACGGTAGAGACCACTCAGGCCCTGACGGTTACCACCGCCCGGCTCACCGCCGATACCGCCTACACCGTAGAACGGGCCTACACCGGCGAAATTGTGGCGCGAC